>CAYOFS010000122.1:0-6141 GCA_964403095.1 uncultured Flavobacteriaceae bacterium
CATCTCTCTATCTCTTTAAAAGTCGGGAAAACTATGCTTGATATGTTGTTTTGTATGTTTATCATTTATCTTAAAAATTTAGCCGCGAATTTTATTTCTCTATTTTCTCTTCTCATTAAACAAATTCAATCTTTGTATCCATTTTGTTTTTTTATCAAACATAAGTAAATCCAATATTAAGAGTAATAACCCTAAAGCGATAAACCATTGAAATTGATCTTTATAATCTGAAAATTGTTTGGTTTCAAATTCTTTTTTTTGTGCATTATTTAGCACATCGGTAATTGTTTTTACAGCTGTGTCTGTATTGTTACCATAAATATATTTTCCATTACCATCGCTGGCTATTTGTTTTAAAGTAGCGTTGTTTAATTTAGTGATAACAACCTCGCCTTTTCTATCTTTTTTATAGCCTAAAAAACTATTGCCAACTTTCATTTTTATTGGTCCTCCTTTTGCTGTTCCAACACCAATTGTATATACTTTTATGCCTTCTTTAGTTAGTTCTTTTGTTATAATTTCATCACTTTCGCTATGATCTTCTCCATCGGAAATTAACACTAAAAATCTATTGGTTTGCTCATCATTATCATAATAGGTTTTTGCTAAAATCAAGGCTTCATTAATTGCTGTTCCGTGACTTGAAACCATATCTGGACTTGCATTTTGCAAAAACATTTTTGCGGCTGCTTGGTCGGTTGTTATTGGTAATAACGGATAAGCATTACCTGCATAAATAATAATCCCAACTCTATCGGAACCTAGTTTATCTATTGTTTTGGATATAATTTGCTTTGCTTTTGCTAATCTGCTTGGCGCAATATCTTCGGCTAACATAGATTTTGATACATCTAAGGCAAATACAATATCTACTCCTTCTCTTGAAATGGTTTTTAATTTTGTTCCCATTTTAGGATTTACCAAAGCAATAATTAAAGCGGATAAGCCTAAAGCTATCATTATAATTTTTAAAATGGATTTAAATGTTGAGCGTTCTGTACTTAATTTATTCAATAAATTAGCATTGGCAAATTGCTTTTGTTTTCTCTTTTTCCAAAGGAATACCAAAAAATACGCAACAAGCAAAACTGCTATTGTAATAAAATAAGTAAAATATGTTTTGTCTTCTAATTGATACATTTTTATGTTGATGCTTTAAAATGTTAAAAGGTTTGTGTTTAAGTGTTAAATTGTTAAAAGGTTAAAATGTTTTGGAATTATTTGTTGTACTATTTTTTTTAATCCGTTTAACATATTGGTTATTTTTAATAGATATTCTCGTACTTTTATATATTCTTCATTACTTATAAAATTCAATTCTTAGCCATTATAATTTGATTTAAAACTTCCATAGTCAAATTATAAGACATAGTAATAAATCTTTATTTGTCTCTCTTACTGTTCCTTCTGCAATATTTGAAGAAATTTGATACTGTTGCTCTTCGCAATTGACTAATCAATCCAAATTTTTCTTCTTGAGGAAAATTATTAATCAATTTATAAATAAATACTGTAAATTCCACATTTCAACATCATTAAATAAACGACCTAAAAACTGTAAACCTTAACAACATCTCTAAGAAAATTAAAAACATTGCTAACAGCACAAACTGCCTAAACATTTCTTCAAAATTGGTGTATTTAAACTCTTCTATTTTTGTTTTTTCTAACTTATTAATTTCATCATAAATTTTATTTAATTTACTATTACTTGTTGCTCTAAAATACTTTCCTCCTGTTTCTTTAGCTATATTTTTTAATAAAGCTTCATCAATTTCAACAGGTGCATTTCTAAAAATAAGTTTTCCGTCCATTCCTTTTGCAACGGGAAATAGTGCTGTTCCGTTTGTTCCTAAACCAATTGTATATACTTTTATATTTAAGGATTTTGCAAGTTCAGTTGCTGTTTTTGGATCTATATTACCTGAATTATTTACGCCATCAGTTAATAAGATAATAACTTTTGATTTTGCTTTACTGTCTTTTAATCTATTTACGGCAGAACCTAATCCCATACCAATGGCTGTTCCGCCATCTAATTGCCCCCATTTTAAGCTTCTTATGGAGTTTTTTACAATTCTTTTATCACTTGTTATTGGTGTTTTAGTGAAACTTTCACCTGCGTAAACCACTATTCCTATACGATCATTTGGTCGCTTATCCACAAAGTTTTTAGCTACTTTTTTTAAGGCTTCTAAACGGTTTGGTTTTAAATCTTTTGCCAGCATACTTGCCGATACATCTATTGCCATTACAATATCAATACCTTTATTAGATTTTGTTTTTGTAGTTACTTCTTTATTTCTTGGTCTTGCTAAAGCGATAATTAATGATGCTATTGCTAACATTCTTAATACATATAACAATGGTTTTAGTTTAGATAAAACACTACCATTACTAAACGATTTTGTATTAGAAAACGTGATACTTGCTACATCTTTTTTACGTGTAAAAAAGTACCAAATAGCTAAGATTGGTATCAAAACTAATAGCCATAAAAATTCAGGATTTGCAAATTCGAATTTACTCAGCATCTTTTACTTCGTTTTCTTGGTTATTATTTTCTTGCAGCGGAATTGTTTTTTCTTCTACTTCTTCTATTATAATTTCTTCTTCAACTTTCAAACCTTCTAAAATAGTATCGGCATATTTACGATGCATTTGAATTTCATCAGCAAAAGGTCTTGATTTTGCAAATTTTACTAAATCTGCTTCTTTTAAAAGATCTTTTAATTTTAGTATGGTTTTTTTAGAAATATCTAGTCCGCTTTCATTTTTAAACTTTTTAAGTGTCGATATTAATTCTCCTGTTGTGCTTTCTAGCGCAGGAACTTTAAATTCTTTTTCAATATAAACTCGTAAAATATCTGTCAATTCAGAATAATATTGTTTGGTTTTATTGTTTTGCCAAAGGAGTTTTTTATCTAATTCTGTTAACTGATTAACTGCCATTTCAAATGGTGGTATTTTGGCAATTTTCTCTTCTTCGGTTGTTTTTTTACGGATAAAAAACCACCAAATTAAGCCTAAAATAATTGGTAATAATAAAAGTAAGTACCAATAATTCTTTGCATAATCTTTAATACTTAATTTTTGATATTGTATTGCTTTTATTGGAAATAACTTTTGTTTTGTTGTATCAATTGCAACGGTTGACACATCAAAAATTATAGGTTTAGTTTTGTATTTTTTATCTTTTAAACGAATTAATTGTGCTGGTAGTTCATATCGTCCGCTATCAAAACTGGTAAGTAAATATTTTTTTACTAATTTATTTTTAATCGTATCTATTGGAAGAGATTTTACTACTTCCATTTTTTGTAAACTATCCAATTGTAATTTAGGAAATAATATTCCATCTTGCTTATCAACTATGTATTTTAATTGAATTTGCTCTCCAATTCTAATGTTAGTTGTATCGGTTTGAACGCTTACTTGAGCATTACTTAGTAGTGTGAAAATGGTTAATACACCAAAAATTGCAGACCGAAGTCTTGTTTGTTTATTGAAAATAGATTGTAATTTAAACACAAAGGCGTTACAAAAAACACAAAGTTTTGTGTTTTTATAAATTGATAATCTGTTATTGTCTTTATTCATTTTAATTACTTCAATCAGTCTTTTTTCTTGGCTCTTTACTCTTGGTTATTTTTAATTTCTTCCTTTAAAATACCCCATTAATTCTTTAACATAATCTCTACCAACCATAGTGTTTATTGCTCCTGAACCACTTTTTTTGAAACTGTTTTTGTAATAGTTGGTTGTTTTTAGGTAGTTTGCTTTGTATTGCGTTCTAACTTTTTTAGAATTTGTATTTACCGTAATTGTTTTACCTGTTTCAGAATCTAATACATTTATCATTCCTAATTTTGGTAATTCCGTTTCATATCTATCATAAACTCTCACGCCTGTTACATCGTGTTTTCTACCCATTATTTTAAGTGCATTATCATAATGATCATCAACAAAATCGGATAAGACAAATACAATTGCTTTCTTTTTTAAAATGCTTGATAGGTATTTAAAGGCTTGTTCTAAATTTGTTTTTTTGCTTTTTGGTTTGAACTCAATTAGTTCTCTAATAATTCGTAAAACATGTGATTTACCTTTTTTAGGAGGAATAAAAAGTTCAATTTCATCGGTAAATAATAATAAGCCTACTTTGTCATTATTTTGTGTTGCCGAAAAAGCTAATGTTGCCGCAATTTCGGTTACCGTATCACGTTTAAATTGCTCGTTTGTTCCAAAGTCTTTAGATGCTGAAATATCTACCAATAACATCATGGTAAGCTCACGTTCTTCTTCAAAAACTTTTATATAAGGTTCTTGGTATCTAGCAGTAACATTCCAATCAATATTTCTAATATCATCACCAAATTGATATTGACGCACTTCGGAAAAAGTCATACCTCGCCCTTTAAACGAACTGTGATATTCGCCTGAAAAAATATGATTAGACAAACGTTTTGTCTTAATCTCAATTTTTCGAACTTTTTTTAAAATTTCCTTCGTATCCAATTTATTGTGGATTTGTTAATTTGTTGATTCGGTTATTTGTATCCATTCTAACCTTCCCAAATGGAAGTAACTCTTCGTTTGCTTTACTATCTTCAAGTCAACATTTTAAGGTACTTCAATTTCATTTACAATTTTATCAATAATTTCTATCGATGTTATGTTTTCTGCTTCGGCTTCATAAGTAATACCAACTCTATGGCGTAATACATCATGAACAACTGCTCTTACATCTTCTGGTATTATATAACCTCTACGCTTGATAAATGCATGACATTTTGCAGCAGTTGCTAAATTAATACTTCCACGAGGTGATGCTCCAAAGCTAATTAAGTCTTTCAAATTAGCTAGGTTGTATTTTTCTGGATAACGAGTTGCAAAAATAATATCTAATATATATTTTTCAATTTTCTCGTCCATATATACTTCTCTAACCGCTTTTCTTGCTTTTAAAATAGTTTCTATAGAAACTACAGCGCTTACTTTCTCCCAAGATCTATTCAAGTTTGCACGCATTATTTGTTGTTCGTCTTCTAAAGATGGATAATCAATCACAACCTTAAGCATAAAACGATCTACTTGTGCTTCTGGCAAGGTATAAGTTCCTTCTTGCTCTATAGGGTTTTGAGTTGCCATTACTAAAAAAGGCTCGTCTAGTTTAAAAGTAGTATCACCAATAGTTACTTGGTGTTCTTGCATGGCTTCTAATAAAGCAGATTGTACTTTTGCTGGTGCACGATTTATCTCATCGGCTAATACAAAATTAGCAAATATTGGCCCTTTTTTTATAGAGAAATCGTTTAATTTCATATTATAAATCATGGTTCCAATAACATCTGCAGGTAACAAATCTGGTGTAAATTGCACTCTACTAAAACTACCATCTACTGCTTTTGAAAGTGTATTAATAGCTAAAGTTTTTGCTAATCCTGGCACACCTTCTAATAAAATATGACCATCGCCAAGCATACCAATTAACAAACGATCAATCATATATTTTTGACCAACAATTACTTTATTCATTTCGGCTCTAAGCAAATCAATAAAAGCACTTTCACGCTCAATTTTATCGTTAATTGCTCTAATATCTACTCCTGAATTTACTTGTTCCATTTTTTTAATTTTTTAGTTTAAAAATCAACTACAAACATACAATACATCTTCGCTTTTTATTGTTAAAAATTGGTTAAAAAAGAAAAAAGACCTTAAAATTCATTTTGAGGTCTTTTTTTATTAAATAATTAAATCAACTAGTTTAAAACTATCTTTTTAATTATGGTATTTCCTTTATTATTACTAACAAATACATTCCTTTAGATAAAGAAGATAAGTTTATGGTGTTGGTTTCTATATTTTTAAAAGAAGCAACCAATTGCCCTAACTTTGAATAAACAGCAATAGTTGTTATTTAATTATTAGTAGAGCCAATAGTAACAAAACCTTTTGATGGATTTGGATATATAGGTGGGTTCTAAAAATTAGTTTTTTCGTTTTTCTTAAAAAAAGGGTTCTACCCTTATTTGTGTGAATAAAGATCTAATCCATCATGAAAAAAAAGTATTGCACTTCTAAAATTTTTGGTTCTACTGCAAATTTAGTGGAAAACCTTAGTTTTAATATCATATT
>CAYOFS010000123.1:0-6111 GCA_964403095.1 uncultured Flavobacteriaceae bacterium
TAACTATGAGAATGTTCCATATTTTTTCACCTCAAAATTTGGGTAACAATTACTCATTCATTTTATAGTTGTTTTTGTATTTGTGAAGCACTTAGTTGGGTTTATTTTAGTAAAAAAAACCTATGCGCTCCTCACATTTATTGATATTTGAACTTTTCATTACGAAAAATCGTGAATAATAAGGGTTAAAGAATTTAATGTGTAATATTTTTATGGAATGTTAAAAAAAATCAGCTATTTCTTTTCTAGATGTAATTGATAGCTTGGAATAAATACTATTAATATGAGATTTTATAGTACTTACACTAACAAACAGTTTACTTGCTATTTCTTTATTGGAATTGTTTAGCATTAATTCAAAAACTTTTTGTTCTTGAGTAGTAAGTATGTTCTTGTAATCTTTGATAGGATCAATTGTAACTGATTTTTTTTTATTCTTAATGTTGATTAGAATTGAGATCAGTAACAATACCCCTAAGAATATTGCTAAATATTTATAAGTAACTTGTTTGGATTTTAATAATGGGTATTGATCTTTTATTAAAGAAGTTTGATAGTTGCTGGTGTAGCTTGTATTTGGGTATGAGATTTTTAATTGACTTAATAAATTATTATAGTAGTTTGATGTTTTTAAATCTTTTAAATAAAATTCACGACTAATGGCATTTTCATTTGCGTATAGGTAAAAAGTATAAAGCTCAGTTAGTGGCTCGTTAAATTGTTTGCTAAATTTTTGCAACTCTATAAAATGATTAAAGTATACCGTTTTTCGCTGACGATCGCTTTTGGTATTCTTAAGGTTATTTAGTAAATTATTGTGAAAATCTTCTATTTTTAATATTGCAATGTTGGTAGTTGAAGCTTGTTGAATATCACAAAATATTTGCGATAAATTATTTAAAGGAAAGTAAATGTTATCATTATTATTAGCTATAAATATGATTTCTTTACTATCATCACAATGATTTAAAAAATGTTTGTAATCACTAATATCATCATTGCAATTATCAATATGAATTTTATAAATTCTATTTTTATCAGACAGAAAATCACCTTTAAAAATAAAAATGCCTTGCTCATTAATGTTGCTTTTTTTAATAATAGACTCTGTTAAAAATAATGATTTTTTATTGCAGTTTTCAATTAAACTTAGATATGCCGTAGCATTAAAATAATCATCACTTACTTCTCCAGAAAAATTAAATTGTGAAAAAGCACTAAAAATTGTTACAATTGATATTAGTAAGGAAATTTTAATTTTCATAAAATTATTTATAACACAAATATACCTTTTTTAAAATAATAAAACCCTTACAAATTAAGTGATATAAATAAGGGCTTTAATTTTTTTGGTTTTAACTATTTTGAGCTTACAATTGAATTTTGTTTTTCAGCGTATTACTTTTCAAAACGTTGCCCTTAATTCTTAATTGTTTAATAGGCTCACTAGCGTTTGATGTAATAGTAATAGTTTTAGAAAATGAACCAACTCTGTTTGTAGCATAAGTAACTATTATATCAGTACTTTCTCCAGGCATAATAGGTTTTTTAGAAGCTTTTGGTACCGTACATCCACAACTGGATTTAATTTTACTAATAATGATTGGTGTAGTCCCAATGTTTTTAAACGTAAAAAAACGTTTGCCATCTGAATTTTGGTTGATAGTTCCGTAATTGATAATTTCGTTTTTAAATTTAAAGACACCTTGACTTAATTCACTTTTAAAAGCCAGTTGCTTGTTGCTGCTTTGCGCTGTTAATGATAAGGTAAATAACAGCATTAAACTTAAATTCAATAAATTGTTCATAATAAAAAATGTTTATAATCGATTTTTAAACGATTTGATTATTTCCAAATATTTGGAATGCAAACATCTATTAATTTATGATTTATTCAATAAAAATAGGGGTTGAAAAAAGGACTAGACCTAGTTTGAATTTATTTATTATCAATTAAACAAGTCCAAATACTAAGTTTATTATCATAATATGCCGTCCATATCGGCCTAACAATTCCGTTATAAGCATGAATGTTATTGTAATCTCCAAAGAAAATTTTTGTGTTTGGTGTAAAAGGTTTGTCCGATATTGTTTTGTTTTTAAATGTTCTTCCGCCATCTTTAGAAATTGCTAAAACAACATCGGTTTGAGCATTATTGTATTTACTTCTGTCGTAAAAAACGATATAAATATATCCTGTTTTAGCATCAACACTCATCCAAGTTAAGAATTGATGCGTTTTAGATTTGTCAGTATTTACCTTTATAGGATTTGTCCATGTTTTTCCAGAATCGATAGATTTAACTAAAAATATATCGGTATTATCAGTTCCATTTCTTTGATCGGAAAAATTAATATAAATAGTTCCTTTATGTTCACTATCACTTAAGTCGACACAAGTAATAGGCATTCCATTAACACGTGAAAGCATTGGGACATCAAAAGTCCAACCATTTGGTTGAGTACAAACTTCAATATCATTTTTAAGCCAAGAATTGCCATTATCTAAGCTTTTGTCAAAATAAATTTTATCGTTGTAACTCCATGAAACAAATATTTCACCATTTATTCCAACAGCAGGAACAGCACCTTCAACGGTTTTGTCATCGTCAAGTGTATTTCCTTCTAACGCACTTAAGATTATTGGTTTTGACCAAGTTTTAGAGTCATCAGTAGATTTAGAAAAAAGAATTCTAGATTTATGCTTTTTATTTTTACTACCATATTTGTCAAACTCTGTCCAAGTTAAATATATTTCATCATTAAATGGATTTACAACAGACCATTCCTTATCTTGTTGTTTTGGGTGGTTGTTTTTACCAATAGCAGTTCCTTTAGACCAAGATTTTCCTCCATCAATAGATTTTTGAACCACCATACTTTCTAAAAAACGTTTTGAGCCCCAACCTTTTTTGTCAGGATTTGCCAAATGGAAATAGTAAAAATTATTTTTATAGTCAGCAATAATACAAGGATCACCATAAACACCTAAATCAGAAATTAATTTTTTGGTAGTCCATGTTTTTCCACCATCAAATGAAGTGTGTACATTGTCCATTACAGAGCCAGCAACAATGTTATTTGTATTTTTGGGATTTATAAAAATACTAGGTTCACAAGGACCATATTCAAAAGCATTTTTTTGTTCATAAATTTTAATATTTTTAAAAGCGGAGCTCTTTTGAGTATTTTTTGTTTGCGTAGTTTTACAACTGAAAATGATTAATAAGGTTAGGATTAAGACTATTTTTTTCATGTGTTCATTTTATTGTTTAATTACGGAACATAATACATTCATCTTGTAAAGATACTATATATTTGTATGTAATTTTAGTAAAGACTTAATGACATGAAAAAAATAGTTGTTTTAACCGGTGCAGGAATATCAGCCGAAAGCGGTATTAAAACTTTTAGAGGTTCCGATGGTTTGTGGGAAGGTCATGATATAATGGAGGTAGCTTCGCCAGAAGGCTTTGCTAGAAACCCAGCATTAGTCTTAGATTTTTATAATCAACGAAGGAGGCAATTATTAAAAGTAAAACCAAATTCGGCTCATTTTGATTTAGTTACACTTGAAAAAACACATGATGTTACCATCATTACTCAAAATGTAGATGACTTACATGAAAGAGCAGGAAGTTCAAAAGTTTTACATTTACATGGGGAATTATTAAAGTCACGTAGTACATATGATAAGAATCTAGTTTATGATTGCTTTGAAGATATAAATATTGGTGATGTTTGTGAGAAAAATAAACAAATTAGACCTCATATTGTTTGGTTTGGAGAAGCTGTGCCAATGTTAGATAAAGCTATTGATATTGTTGCGCAAGCCGATATTTTAGTTGTTATTGGAACTTCAATGCAAGTGTATCCAGCTGCAAGTTTGGTTAATTATATTATGCATAATACACCAATTTATTTTATAGACCCTAAACCTGTTATTGATAATGATGCATATAACAACGTAACAATTATTAAATTAGCAGCTACTAAAGGGATGAAATCTTTTTTAAATAAAATAAAGGCAAATTAACATTGCTTTTTAGTTTTTATACAACTTTAAATGCACAAAATATTGTTGTTAGTAATGAATTGGGTGTTTTTTTGGGACCAACTTTTATGCAAACAGATTATGGTGAAGCAGAACAATTTGATAGCTCTATAAATAATACAGGCTTTAGTTTTGGAGTTGCTTATATAGCTGATTTTTCAAGTTCTAGATTAAATTCTGGATTTGGAAGAGCTTTTACGGAACATGTGAAGCTGCGAGGTGAACTTTCGTATATGAGAACAAGCTTTGCATATGATGGAAAACCAACTGAAAGTTTAAATACTGAGAGCGCTTTATTTAAAGCTATGAAAGGAAATACTAAAATATTAAGTATCGGAATTTTTACAGAAATTAATGTTTTTAATTTGAATAATGATAAGAAACTCCAACCGTATTTAATATTGGGAGGTTCATATTCGTCTGTAGATCCAAATTTAGAAAGTTCTTTAACTTTGCCTAGTATCTATCTTCCAGAGGAAGATTATGTTTTTATGGAGAAACAAAATGTTTTTTCATATTCAGGAGGAATAGGAACACGTTATAAATTAGATGAAATTGATATTGTGTTTGAGTATAGGTTGACTAATTATACCTCGGATAAAGTAGAAGGTTTGGAGTCGAGTATTGCAGGAAATAAAAATAATGATACACAAACAAATTTCAATATAGGAGTTGTATTTCATTTAGAATAAACTAAATGAAGTTATAAAAAAAATCGTTTAGAAAATTTCTAAACGATTTTTTTATTTTATACTATTCGTTTCCATCAACATAACCTTGTAAATAGCTAAATAACTTAGTAAGGCTACCATTTTTAGTCATTCTAGCTCTTTCCAAAACACCATCAATATCTTGATTGAAAAAAGCGGGGATTACATGTTTAGCGAACATTTTACCAAAACCTATAGAGGCATCATTAGGTAATTCACAGGGTAAATTATCAACGGCCATTACAGCAATTGCATTTGGGTTTTTAAAATCAGTTTCTTTTTCTGTACTGGGATCATAGCCATATATTGGATCTGCGATTGTTGAAGGTTTAATAGTTGAAGCAACTGGTCCATCAATATCACAACTTACATCAGCTACAACTTTAATATTAAAATCAGCTAATTTTACATCTTCTCTTGTATATATATATGGAGAATCATTGCCATAATAATGTGCAGCAATATAAAAATCGGATACTTTAGCAAATCGCATAAAATTACTTTTGTAATAAGATGGATTAGTATAGAAATCGTTATTATCAATTACCTTTCCGTCTTTTCTAATTACATAATCAAGACATTCTAGTTGTGTGAATACAGGCTCATTAAATGTTTTTTCTAAATAATTTTGAGTGGTAACTTCTTTTAATTTCATTCCGACTAACATTTCTCTAACACCATTTCCAACTTTACCATTTCCAGTTATTACAACTTTGATATTTGGCAATTTACTTTTTATTTTTTTTAAATTATTGATTAAATCTTCTTGATTTTTTAAATTTTCAGCCTTTGGTAAATTAAATAAATCATGCTTTAAGCCATAAGTTCTAAAGCCATTATAAGCACCAACAATTCCAGCATATCTCCCAAAAGCAACTGTTCTTATTTTTTTTATGTTAGTTATAGCTTCATGGTCATATAGTTCTATTTTTTTATCTAAAATAGCTTTTAATAACTTACGATTATAAGGTTGTTTTTTAAAGGTGTGAGAGAAGAAAAAATAAGATTTATTTGGGATTAATGCATTAATTGGTACTTCTTTTACACCAAGTAAAACATCACAATCTGATATATCATTAACAACTTCAAGCCCTTTTATGCGGTATTCTTCATCAGAAAAAAAACGCACATTAGAGCTCTCTATTTTGATAGATAAATTAGGGTATTGTTCCAATAGCTCTACACAAGCTTCGGGTGAAAAAACAACTCTTCTATCTGGTGGGTTTTTCCGTTCTTTAATAATTGCTAGTTTCATGTGTTCATTTTATTGTTTAATTCGGAACATGGTACATTCATATTGGTCTTTTTTCAGGTATCAAATTTTATTGTCATGAATGTTTCATGTGT
>CAYOFS010000124.1:0-6022 GCA_964403095.1 uncultured Flavobacteriaceae bacterium
GCATACATACCTCTAATATCTATATCTAATTTTAACCCATAGGAGGGGTTTTCTGGGCTGTCTTGAACATAAATTTCTTTATAAAAGTTTCCTTTCAAATCACTTGATGTAACATAAGCTATAAAGTAGATTTCCTCCGCATCAGTATCTACAAAAGCAGCAAATCCATCTACGTAATTGTTGACTACATTTTCAAAAGAAGTAATTTTATCAGCTGAAATACCTGAAGTAAAAGCATCATCACAAGCAACTTGTGGTGTATCAAAGTCTTTATCATCTACACAAGATGTAAAACTTGCTGCTATAAAAAGCAGACTTATTGTTATTTTTAGTATTGTTTTCATAATTTATATTGTTTTTAATTAGAATCGTAAGTATAAGTTTAAATAATAAGTTGTTTTGTTTCCGTACCAGTATTTAGGTCCGAATGTTTGTGTTGGGTTTGCTCTATCTTCTTGTAACTGTAAGAAGTTTGCATTACGTGCTTGTTGAAAACCACCAGTTTTATATTCTCTACCAAGTATATTACTAATATTAGCAAAGAAACCAATATATTTATCGCCAACCTTCCATGATTTTCCACCAATAGCATTCATTAAGAAAACACCATCAAATTCTTCTTGCGTAAGCATATCATCAACTTCTTGTTGTGTTACGGTATTCCCTGTTTCTGGGTTTATAATTGGTAATCCATCACTATCTTTATAAAAATTATCTGTTCTCATAACACGAGAAACATTTAAGAAATTATCCATAACATAATTCCCATTAACACCAAACCACCAATAGTTAGGATCTCTATATTCAAAGCCTAAAGAGTATGCTTGTTGTGCTGTTCCTCCAATTTTTACTCCTTTTAAATACGTTGTTCCTAAGTCATTAAAACCATTTTCAAAAACATCATTGTCAGACGTTAAATACAAATGTGCATTATCACTATATTCAAAGTTTGCTATTGAGGTAACTCCTGTTAATTTAATAGTCGGTGTTACTTGTACTTCCATACCAAATTCAATACCTTTATTTTGTTTTGCAACTCCTGTGGTAACTTCGCCTACAAAATCTCTATCATCGCCACCTTCAGATCCAATACCTTCAGCATAATAAAAGGCTGTTTCTACGCCATCGGTAAAGTTAGTCATATAACCAGTTAACCTACCTTTAATCCCTGGAGCACGATAAATATAACTTGCATCGTACGAGAGTATTTTTTGACTTGTTAAGTCTGGGACAATAGAATTATTCACCCTAGCATTAGCAAAAGTTCCTCTTAAATTTGGTGCTACGGATAACATTCCTGCATTTACATTTAATAAATGACGACCTGTTATTTTGTAGGTGATTCCTCCTTTAAAACTCATATCGTTAAAAGATTGTTTCTCTCCTTTACCAAAAGATTCATTTACACCAGGAAATAAACCATTTCTTACCAAACCTTTTCTTTGATGTGAAGTCATTACATAACTACCTGCTACAAAGAAATCTATCTTATCATAAGAAAATTGTAATTGAGTAAAGGCATCTGTTGTTGTTGATTCAATATTATAATCATAATTAAATCTTTCTCCTTCTCTTATCAATCTACTTGGGTTATTTAAATCAAATTGTCCAGCATCACCACTATCAAAAGCACTGACGTTTTCAAAATATTGAGCGCCTAATAAATCTAACATTTCCGCATAGTTACCAGATGATAATTGAGAATAGTTAACTCTTGCATTTAAGGTAATGTTATCGGTCAATTCTGTAGTTAAGTTTGTATTTGCTGATATTGTAGTATCATCATTTACATCAGCGTATTGGTAATACGCCGCATTACCATTTACTGTGAAATTTGCTTGATATAACTTATCCCAATCTATTTGCCCATCGTTAATAAAGCTTTGTTGTGAATTATAAGCACCTTCAATATCTCCACGAGATAAATAGTAGCTAGGTAATTTTTGATAATATGTTGGGTCTGCGTTTATAACACCAAAATGACCTAATCTACTATTGCTTATATAACCAGTTTGATAAGCAGCATTGGTTTGTATAGATGTTTTGTCATTAATAGTCCAATAATGACTTAAAATAGCCATTGGTTCAGAAATTTCTTTCATACGAGAATTTCTGTTTTTCCCACCTTGAACACCCCAATATGAGTTGTACTTTGTACCTCTTAAGTCATAAACTTCTTGTGTATTTGGTGATGATTTCCCTCTACGATTAAATGTATGAAAAGCTGTAATTCCAAAACTATGATTGTCATTAATTTTCTTTTCAGCTGAAATATAACCAGACCAAGCATTGTATGAACTTCCTTCTAGATAACCTTCTTGTGCGTACCTTCTAGAAGCCGAAACACTTAATGCCCAGCCTTTTTCACTCACGCCAGTATTATGGCTTACCATAACTCTACCAGAATAATTACGATTTGCCGATGATGCCGAAATACTAGAACCTGCACGTTGTTGCGAAGCTCTTGTATTCATATAGATAGAACCTAAAACACCACCAAAAGTTTTGTCCGATGCTGCTAAACCATTAGCAAATTCTTGATTTCTTAAAACATCATTAAGTCCGCCCCAATCTGACCATTGTGGTCTTCCGTTCGAAACCTTATTCATTTTAATACCATTCATAAGTACATCTGCATGTTGCGAATCATAACCTCTTACTCTAAACCAAGGAAAATTAAACGCCGCAGCTCTTGTAAATACATCTTTTGATGATTGTAATAAACCAGCTGTATTATCAGCACCGCCTTCATCGTCGGATAATTCATCGTCAGATAATGCAATAACACTTAAATCATCCGTTATTTGAGAGACTTTATAGAAGCGTATTACATCTAAATCTACTACTTTTCTTTTTAAGTTTAATGGATATTGTTGTGTTTCAAAACCACTTAAGGCGATTTTAATAATTTGTTTTCCTTCTGGAATGTTTTTTAACACAAAATCACCATTAATATTGGTTTTTTGCGAAATAGTTGTTCCTAATACGGTAACCACTACATTGGCTATTGGTTTTTCGGAACTTGAATTAACAACTTTACCTTTAACGGTATTTTGAGCGATTAATCCAAAAACAGAAAAAATAGCGAGTAAAGCTACAAAATTTCTTTTTTTCATTTGTTTGATTTATAGTTTTTAAAAATTTATACTAAATACTTTGTGTGTATCACGCAAAGATAAGTGTTTATATATTAACTTTGTGTTAAATTATCAAATAACTAAAACTTCATAAAAAGTTATGATTAATAGTAGTTTAATTATCTTTTTTATAGTAATTTTATCAGCTAAATTAAAAATATATAAAATGAAATTTAAAACCATATTTAGCTTTTTGATTATTGTAGGGCTTTTATTTTCTTGCGGGTCAAATAAAAAAACGAGTACTACTAAAAAAGCAACTGGTCAAAAGGAATTTAAAATTAGGACTGTTGCTTTTTACAACTTAGAGAATTTATTCGACACTATTAATGATCCTACAAAAATGGATGAGAAAAGTCCGATAATGGATATGAAAGAAGGTACAAGAGCAAAGGCGTATTGGGCGAAAATTGAAAATATGTCAAAAATTGTTTCTATAATTGGAGAGGAAAAAGCACATAGTAGTCCTGCAATTATTGGTGTTTGCGAAATTGAAAACAAAGCTGTTTTAGAAGACTTAATTGCTAATAAACATTTAAAAAACAAAGATTACGGTATTGTTCATTATGAAGGTCCAGATTCTAGAAGTATTGATGTAGCTTTATTATATCAAAAAAGGTATTTTAAACCAATGGATAGTAAATCGTACACTTTAGAATTACTTGGGGATAATGGTAAGCCATATTCAACAAGAGATCAATTATTAGTTACAGGCTTATTAGATGATGAGGTTGTACATGTTATTGTAAATCACTGGCCTTCAAGAAGAGGAGGCGAACAAAAAAGCAGGCCTTCAAGAGAAAAGGCTGCGGCATTGAATTTAAAAATAATTGAAGATGTAAAAAAAGAATATCCTAACCCTAAAATCATCATTATGGGTGATTTGAATGATGATCCAAATAACTCAAGTGTAAAAAACATTTTAAGAGCAAAAGGAAGTAAAGAAGATTTACAGCAAGGCGATATTTATAACCCAATGGACGATATGTTTAAACGTGGTTTAAGTACACTTGGCTATAGAGATAATATTAATTTATTTGATCAAATTATGTTAACCTCGCCTTTAGTTACGTCAACTAAAGATTTCTCTTCTTTTAAGTTATATAAAGCAAATATTTTCAACCCTAGATATATGACACAAAAATCTGGAAGATATAAAGGGTATCCGTTTAGAAGTTGGAATGGTGCTAATTTTACAGGTGGTTATAGTGATCATTATCCTGTTTATATTTATTTATTAAAGGAAAAATAAGCCTTGGTATTAATTCCTTAAATCCGTAAGTTTTTCCTGCTAACAAAGCCAAACTGCACGCCATTGTTGGGAATGCTCGGTTTTCGATACTCACCATAACTAATGCTATGTTTGTGTGTTTCAAATCTGCGCTACACCAACACTAGCATACATTTTGACTTCTCGCTACGAAAACACTTGCGGATTTAAGGTAATTTAAAACAGTTTATTAAAGACCTCTTCAATTTTTGAGACTTTTATTACATCTATGTTGTAATTTTTTTTAGGAATTTTATTGTATTTAGAAACAACAATAGTATCAAATCCTAACTTTTCGGCCTCTAATATACGTTGTTCAATTCGGTTAACGGCTCTTATTTCTCCAGCTAAACCAACCTCGGCAGCAAAGCAATAATTTTGTGGAATTGCCTCATCTTCATTAGAAGATAAAATAGCACAAACAACCGCTAAATCAATAGCAGGATCATCTACTTTTATTCCACCAGCAATGTTTAAAAAGACATCTTTTGCACCTAACTTAAAACCAGCACGTTTTTCTAAAACGGCTAAAATCATATGTAATCGTTTAATGTTATAGCCAGTTGCGGATCGTTGTGGTGTTCCATAAACGGCTGTACTTACTAATGCTTGTACTTCAATCATTAATGGGCGCATACCTTCTAAAGTTGCCGCAATAGCTGTTCCGCTTAAAGAACTATCTTTTTCGGATATTAAAATTTCACTTGGGTTTTCAATTTCACGTAAACCAGTTCCAAGCATTTCGTAAATACCAAGCTCTGCGGTAGATCCAAAACGATTTTTATTGGCTCTTAAAATACGATATGTATGATTTCTATCTCCTTCAAATTGTAAAACTACATCGACCATGTGTTCTAATATTTTTGGTCCTGCGATACTTCCTTCCTTATTGATGTGACCAATTAGTAAAACTGGCGTAGCGGTTTCTTTAGCGAATTTTATAAATTCGGCTGTAGATTCTCTTATTTGTGAAATGCTCCCTGGCGATGATTCAATATAATCGGTATGTAAGGTTTGTACAGAATCTATAACTACAATTTCAGGTTGATGCTCTTCAATAGCTTTAAATATGTTCTGTGTTTTTGTTTCGGTTAAAATTAAACAATCGGAATCTAATTGATTTAATTTAAAACCTTTAATAGATAAGCGTTCGCCACGCATTTTAATTTGATTTTGACTTTCTTCACCAGAAACATACAATACTTTTTGGGGTATTTGTAAGGCAATTTGTAAAATTAAAGTAGATTTTCCAACGCCTGGTTCTCCGCCAAGTAGTATTACGGAACCTTTTACAATTCCGCCTCCAAGTACGTTGTCTAGTTCTTTATTATTGGTTGTAAAACGATCTTCATCACTTAAAAATATATCGTTTATTTTAACTGCTTTGGCTACTTTTTTTGTTTTTGTAGTCTGCCAAGTTCGTGTGTTTTTGGTTTCCTTTTGGGTAATTTCTTCAACCACTGTTTCCCACTCATTACAGGTTGTACATTTGCCCAACATTTTTGCATGTTGTGCACCACAATTTTGACAGTAATATTTTATTTTTTGCTTTGCCATTTTTCAATATTAATTTGTGGTATTATTGGTTCTACTGCAAATTTAGTGGAAAACCTTA
>CAYOFS010000125.1:0-5966 GCA_964403095.1 uncultured Flavobacteriaceae bacterium
CCAAAAGAATTGCATCCAGCTTTTTATGGTTGTTTTGATTGGCATTCTTCGGTGCATGGTCATTGGTCATTGGTGAAATTATTAAAAGACAACCCAAAAATCAATAATTTTGATGAGGTAATTGAGTTATTAAAACGCAATATTAGTAAAGAAAATATATTACAAGAAGTCAAGTATTTTGATGATAAATACAACAAAAATTACGAACGAACTTATGGTTGGGCTTGGTTATTAAAATTGTCTTTAGAGCTGCATACTTGGGATAATGAAGATGCTAAAATATTAGCTCATAATTTACAACCTTTAACGGATTTAATTGTAGGTAAATATATAGTGTTTTTACCTAAATTAAATTATCCAATTCGTGTTGGAACACATTCAAATACAGCTTTTGGGCTATCGTTTGCGTATGATTATGCTAAGACAATGAATAATCAAAAATTAATTGATGTGATTACTAAAAGAACTAAATATTTTTATTTAAACGATGTAGATTGTCCAATGTCATGGGAACCGAGCGGAACAGATTTCCTATCACCTTGTTTAGAAGAAGCAGCACTCATGAAAAGAATTTTATCAAAAGATGATTTTGTAAAATGGTTACATAATTTTTTACCTGAATTATTTAATAGTAACTATAGCTTGGCGGTAGGAGAAGTAAGTGATAGAGCCGATGGGCATTTAGTCCATTTAGATGGTTTGAATTTCTCTAGAGCTTGGAGTTTGAATAAAATTTCAAAAGGTATACCGGCACTACAACACCTTAAAAGTACAGCAAATAAACATATTGAATATTCGTACCCTAATTTAGTTGGTGATTCTTATGAAGGCGGACATTGGTTAGCATCATTTGCTATTTATGCTTTGGATTCACAGAATTAAAAAAAAGTGAAAAAATTTTAAACTCATACAAAAATCTAAGGTTGAATTAAAAACACCTTACTAAAAACTATTCTTAGTAAAGTGTAAAAATTCAGTAAATTAAAAAATTACTTTAAAGCATCTAAAGCTTTGTCATAGTTTGGTTCTTCAGCGATTTCAATAACTTGTTCTGTGTAGATAATTTTATGTTCCTCATCTAAAACAATAATTGCTCTAGAAAACAGATTTTTCAATGGTCCATTTTTAATAGTCAATCCGTATTTTTTACCAAATTCACCTTTATTAAAATCGGATAGTGTAATTACATTTTCAATACCTTCGGCTCCACAAAAACGTGCTTGTGCAAATGGTAAATCTCTTGAAATACATAAAACTTTTGTGTTTTCTAAGTTAGCAGCTTTCTTATTAAATTCTCTTACCGATGTAGCACATGTTCCAGTATCGATACTTGGAAAAATATTTAATACTACTTTTTGACCTTTAAAGTCTTTCAATTTAACTTTTGATAAGTCGTTGCCTATCATTGAGAATTTTTTTGCTTTTTTTTCAAGTTTTGGTAGTTTTCCGATAGATTTTATTTGATCGCCATGTAATGTTAATTTTGCCATAGTATTTATTTTTTAGTTAGTGTTTTATATCAATTACATTTTCAAATAAGCTGAATTATTTTAATATGTAATTGGTGTTATCCAAAGATACTCAAAAATAATTGTTTTGTAAATAAAAAATCCTCATATTTTTTTTGAAAATTTATGAGGATTTAAAATTAATAAAAAAGAGCGTTATACAACTCCTTGATCTAACATTGCATCTGCTACTTTTACAAAACCTGCAACATTTGCGCCTTTTACATAGTCAGTATAGCCTTTTGAATCGGTGCCATATTTCACACATGAAGCATGGATATCTTTCATTATTTGTTTTAATTTATCATCAACCTCTTTTCTTGTCCAATTTAACCTTAGAGAGTTTTGGCTCATTTCTAAACCACTTGTCGCAACTCCACCTGCATTAGATGCTTTTCCTGGGGCGAATAAAACTCTTGCTTTGTTAAAAACTTCGATTGCATCTGGTGTGCAAGGCATGTTTGCGCCTTCGGCTACACATAAAACGTTATTTTTAACTAACATTTTTGCTTCAGACTCGTTCAATTCATTTTGAGTAGCACATGGATAAGCAACATCACAATCAACCGACCAAGGACGTTCTCCTTTAAAGAATTTTGCTTTAGGGTATTTCTTAACATACTCGCTAATTCTACCACGTTTTACATTCTTAAGTTCCATTATAAAAGCCAATTTGCTTTTTGTAAAACCATCAGCATCGTGAATAAAACCACTAGAGTCTGACATAGTAACAACTTTTGCACCTAAGCCAGTTGCTTTTTGTGTTGCATATTGCGCTACATTTCCTGAACCAGAAATCACAACCGTCATCCCTTTTAAAGATTTTGCAATTGTTTTTAACATGGTATTTGAAAAATAAACTGTTCCATAACCTGTAGCTTCTGGACGAATTAAAGAACCTCCATAAGACATTCCCTTTCCTGTTAATACTCCTACAAATTCATCTCTAATTCTTTTATATTGACCAAATAAGAATCCGATTTCTCGTCCTCCAACACCAATATCACCAGCTGGAACGTCTGTGTTTGCGCCTATATGTTTGCATAATTCAGTCATAAAAGATTGACAGAAACGCATTACTTCAGTATCCGATTTTCCTTTTGGGTTAAAATCTGCTCCACCTTTTCCTCCACCCATTGGTAGCGTAGTTAGTGAGTTTTTAAATACTTGTTCAAAGCCTAAAAATTTCAGAATTGATAAATTTACCGATGGATGAAAACGTAAACCTCCTTTGTATGGTCCAATAGCAGAGTTGAATTGTACTCTAAAACCTCTATTTACTTGAGTTTGACCTTTATCATCAACCCAAGGAACTCTAAATATAAATGTACGTTCTGGTTCAACCATACGTTCTAATAACATTTTATTTTTATATTTCGGACTTTTTTCTATAAAAGGGATTACAGTTTCAGCAACTTCAAGAACTGCTTGTAAAAATTCAGGTTCGTGTGGATTACGAGCTGTTACATAATCCATGAAATCTTTTATACTTTTTTTCATTTTTTAAAATGTTTTATGATTTTTAGATGGAACAAATATAATTATTTTTAGAATTATAATGTTTATTTATCATATATATTTACTAATCGAAAACGATTTTGTATGAGGCTTTAGTTTTAAAGTGAAGTATTAGCTTTTTATATAATGTAGGAGAGGAATTTATTCCTTAATTAAATCATCTAACATATTTCTAACCGATGCGCTATTCCAGTTCGAAGCTCCAGTATCTTTATATGCTATTTTTCCGTTTTTGTCAATAATGAACGTGGTAGGAAGTGAGCGTGTATTGATTTCTGCCGAAGGGATAGAGATCATATTATATGTTGGTAAGTTGTAATTATTATCGTTATAAAACTTAGTTACTTTTTCTTTTTTATCAGATGTTAAGAACACAAATGTTACTTTATCTTTATAATCATTATATAAATTCTGTAAGGAAGGCATTTCTCCAATACAAGGTGGACACCAAGTTGCCCAATAATTTATTAAAATTACATTTCCTTTTTTATCGTTTAAATCAAAATCTTCTCCAGTATGGATTGCTTTTAGGGATAAACTTAATGATGAAGTTTTTTGTCTTTCAGAAATGTCAATTGCTTTTGAAGGCATTACAAATGATTTTGCAAAAGATACACCTTGTATTAATTTAGCTCTTGCTCCTTTGCCATAAGGAGTGAAGAGAAATATTATTACCCCGTAAAAAAGGACATTTGACAGTAGTTTCTTTGTTATTTTCATTGTAATATATTTTAAATGATGTTACAAAAATAAATCATTAAGTGTAATAAAATGAAATAAAGCACATGTTTAAAAAATAAAAATAAACGAAAAGGTTATTTTGTTTGCATGACGCTCCAGTTTTTATTAGCTTTTTCTTTTAGCAATTCAGGGTTTTCTTTCAGCCAATTTTCATAAGTATTTACAAAAAAACTTTTATAAAATAAATATAATTTACCATCTCTAATTTCAAAATTTTTAGGGTCCATATTTACTTTTTCACCTTTTTTTCCCATTGCATATGCACACCAACCTCCATATTGAGGTAAGTATTTAGATGGCGTGGCTTTAAATGTATTCATGTTTTCTGTAGATGAAAAATAATAATTTATACCTTTGTGTATGTAGGTGTATTTTGATTTCCCTTTCTTTGCTTTATTAGTAAAATAGGATACTAGGTCGTAGCCTTCAATCGCTACGTTATTAGAGTTTATATTGCATATTGTAGCGTTTTGACTGTATATCAAACTGCTAATAAAACTTACAATTATAATTAAAGTGATTTGTTTTCTATTCATGATTTTTTAATTTAAAATAAAGCGTTATGTTTTTTAATTCATAACGCTTTGCAATATTAACCATTTTTTTTTAACTACCTATTAACTGTACCTGAAGGGAAACTCGTTAAGTTTTGATTCATTGAATACACAGTGTGATCTGTTGCATTGGAAGGTATCATACCTGCTAATGGTTTTAGTGTAAAAGGCATAGGGCTATTGTCTGGATGTGGTTCAATTGAGATTACTGCTGTTTTCCCTGCTAAATCAGTAGGGAAAGTTAATCCTGATGGAGCCATTTGTAAAAAATCTTCACCAGGGAAAAATCCATCTGAATTTAGCATTGGTAATGCCATTGCTCCACTAAACATACCCATGTTATCTGTTCCAATTGCACTTGTAAAAGTACCCGTAGAAACTGGCTTGCCATCAATTACTGCCCAGCCTTCATAAATCCAACCTGCAGGTAATGTAGGTAAGCTTAAACCAGCCATTGGTGTACCGCTTGACGGATCTAAAAACCAAATCCCACTATTTTCATTATTATTCATGCCATCTGTTGGTGTTGCTAAAATATATTTACCAGCTGATGTTGAAAAATCACCAACAATTCCAGTTGTTACACTTGCAGCGTTTCCTGAAAAATCACCAGCTAATATTTTTGTATCTGAAGGAGCAGGATCGCTATCATTGGTTGGTTCTATAGATAATACAAATTTTGTAGCATTGTCTAATTTGTCACGATCAATAGTAAATGATTGAGGAAAGTTGATATCTGTAAATGTTCCTGTACTCACGGCAGAACCATTTACAATAATCCATCCTTCATAAACATAGTTATCTCCCAAAGCGTCTAAACCAGATAGATTTAAGGTTAATTTTTTTGTTGATGTATTCATGTCATCATCATTACAAGAAATAAAGAATGTTGATAAGACTAAGCTGATTGAAATTAATTTTAAAATACTTTTCATGATATTATTATTTTTAAGTTTATAATACCGCAAAGTTATATCAAGTTCATGTTGTTAAATGTTAGCTAGCTAACAATAACATGTTTTTTTGTAAAAAAATCAATTTTTAATTTTTAAAAGGATTTCTTTACCATTAAATGCTAAATAATCTTCATCACGTAAATCATTTAGGATAATATTTAAGGAAGGTCTAGATGCACCTATTAATGTGGCTATTTCTTTTTGTGAATATGGGTGTTTTATGATAATATCTCCATTGATTAGTGTAGTTCCAAATTCTTCTTTTAATTCATCAATAAATTCAATGGTTCTTTTTCGTACATCTTTAAACAACAAAATTTCTAGCCTTCGCTCCAATTTTTTTATTCTAAAACCAATAAATTTATAAAAACTCAAAGCAAATGAAGTGTTATTTTTCATCATATTTTGAAGTGTTGTTACTGGTATAGGGCAAATTATAGTACTATTATCTAAAGATTGTGCAAATTCGTTACGTTTTTCTTCACCTAAAAATGCTTTTTCTCCAAAAACTTCCCCTTTACTCAAAATCGCTTTGACAATTTCCTTACCATCATTTGTATAATAACCTAATTTAACTTTTCCTGAATTTATTAAATAGATGGTTTGTGAGGAATCAGCATCAAAATATATATAATCTTTTTTCTTATAATTATCAAAAGAGTGTGCTTTTTTATAATCCTTATATTGAT
>CAYOFS010000126.1:0-5914 GCA_964403095.1 uncultured Flavobacteriaceae bacterium
AATATTGAAGAAGCTCCAGAAAATAAAAACTGTCTTGCCGGTGATATTATGAAAGGAATAATTAAACCCAAACAATGCCCAGAGTTCGGAAAAGCATGTACGCCACAATTCCCATTAGGCGCACCAATGGTAAGCTCTGAAGGTGCTTGTGCTGCATATTATCATTTTGCTGACTTATTAGATTAATCAATTCATTTATATATGCTTAATAAATTTTTAACTTATATCAATTCACTATTCGAAAAAATTAAAATTCTTTGGGATAGTAAAAAAACATTAAGCTGGATAAGTATGACACTTACCGCTACATTTGTTTTATGCTCTTTAGTTAGTTATTTAGTAATTAAAGATTATATACATTTAGGTTTTTTTAATGAAAGCTTTAAAAATCCTTTCTTCTCAATAGAAATTGTTTTTACCATGCTATTGATAACCGAATTATTTAGTTTAATTTTTATGATACCAGAATCGGTTTCAAAATCGGTTGGTAAACAATTTGAATTACTTTCTTTAATTTTTTTAAGAGACGGTTTTAAAGAATTTAGCCATATTAGTTCTGATTTTACATGGCTAACCATGAAAGAGCCATTGACTAATATGGTTATTTATGGTTTTGGAGCTGTAACTATATTTATAATCATTAGTATATCGTATAAACTTCAAAAACATATAAAATTAACAAATACAGAAGATGATCAAGAGCAATTTATTAGGCTGAAAAAAGCACTCGCAGTCACTCTATTTGTAGCTTTTATTGTTGTTGGTTTTATGGACGTAAAAGCATTGGTAACAACAGGTAAATACTTACATTCATTTAAAGCATTTTATACCGTATTGATTTTTAGCGACATAATTATTGTGTTGTTAGCACTTAGATATACGCTTAATTATTATAAAATATTTAGATATTCTGCATTTGTATTAGCTACAATCCTAATTCGTATAGCTTTATCGGCAAAACCAATTTATGATGTTGCTATTGGAGTTATTGCTGCATTATTTGTATTGTTATTAACCTTGGCATATAATTATTTTTCAAAAAAATTATCGTTTAAAAAATAATATTTTTTAGTTGAAAAACTTCAAAAAACAGATGTGGCTTTTAGGACGTAAGTTGTCAGTTAATTATAATTAATTTTGTGCCTTAAAGCGAAGCTGTCTTTTATCGGACAATAATATTATTAAATATGAAAATACAATTTATTACTTCATCGTTTAACGGAATGGCTCAACGTTTGTGGATTGAGTTAGATAGGTTAAATCACGAAGTTCATGTTGTAATTCCGTTAGATGCTAATCAATTAATTTTAGATACAGAAAAATATAATCCAGATTTAATTATTGCACCATTTTTAACCACTAAAATTCCAGAGGAAATTTGGAAAAAATATACTTGTCTTATTGTTCACCCAGGAATAAAAGGCGATAGAGGTGCGTCTTCTTTGGATTGGGCAATTCTTCAAAATAAAAAAAAATGGGGTGTTACTATATTAGAAGCCGTAGAAAAAATGGACGCTGGTCCAATTTGGGCTTTTAATGAATTTGTAATGCGAGATGTTAGTAAAGGAGAAATTTATAGAAATGAAGTTACTCAAACAGCATCAAAAGGGATTTTACAAGCAATTGAAAATTTTAGAAATTCAGCATTTAAACCAATTACGCTAGATTATTCAAATACCGAAATAATTGGAAAATGGAATAATAGGACAACACAAAAAGACTTTCAATTTTCATGGAACGATGATACTAATGAAATTATACGAAAAATTAATGCAGCCGATAGCTCTCCAGGAGTTTTAATTCAATTATTTAATGAATATTTTTATTGTTATGGAGCTCATTTTGAAAGTTGTTTAAAAGGAATACCTGGTAATGTACTTGCGCAAAGAAATAAAGCAATTTGTATTGCAACTCAAAAAAATGCTATTTGGGTTACTCATTTAAAACATAAAAATAATCACTCAATTAAGCTACCAGCAACAATTGCCTTAAAAAAAATAATTGATAATATAATTGTTTCTAAACTTGATCCATTTGAAAAAGTTGATGGACAAACTTGGCAAGAAATTAAATTTGAACAAGAAAACGAAATTGGTTATTTGCATTTTGATTTTTATAATGGCGCAATGGATAAAGATCAATGTAATAGATTAAGAGAAGCCATTATTGAAGCGAAGAAAAGAGTGAAACTCATCGTTTTATTTGGAGGAAAAGATGTTTGGTCAAACGGAATTCATCTTAATGTTATTGAAGATACGGAAAATACAGCCGAAGAATCATGGGATAATATAAATGCAATAGACGATTTGATTTTAGAATTAATTAATTCAACCAATCATTATATTATTTCTGCATTACAAGGAAACGCAGGAGCAGGTGGAGTTTCATTGGCTTTAGCAGCCGATAAGGTGCTATGTAGAAATGGGATTGTATTAAATCCACATACCAAAAATATGGGTTTATACGGTTCGGAATATTGGACATATTTACTACCTAAACGAATTGGTTATGAAAAAGCAACTCGTTTTACTGAAGATTGTTTGCCTTGGGGAGTTTCTGTTGCAAGTGAAATAGGGTTAATTGATGGTTTTTTTGGCGAATTAAATATGGAGTTTGTTAATTATGTAAAACAAGAAGCCAATAACATAATAAATCTATCGTATTTTGATAAGTTAGTTCGTGCTAAAAAATTTCAACGAAAAAAAGATGAACGTAACAAACCTATAGAATCTTATAGAAAAGAAGAGTTAGAGAAAATGCATAAAAATTTCTTTGAAAATGATTTAGATTATAATTATAAACGCTATTGCTTTGTAAATAAAATAACAGATGTTACTTCGGAAACAGTTAAAAATCTGTATAGAAATCGAAGAGAAATTTATCGCAAAAGGAAATGGGAAAATTTAAATTATGATGAAAATTAATAGTTGAAATTAAAATCTATTTTGGGTATGATAAATAATATTTTACAACAGGCTTAGTTAAAGCGGATAAGTTAAAATGATCAGATGTTTCTACAATGTTTTTGATTTCTCCATTTTTTAATAAAATAAGTATAGGGTTTTTGTCTACAGAATAGGCGTGATTGCTTACAGTTCCTTCAAGAACAAAATAAGCTAATTCATCTTTTGAAATATTGTATTTAGCTTGAGTTTCTTTTTTTATACGCATAATAAAATTTTTATCAATGGGCTTATTTTTTAAATTTATCTTAGGTAATTTACGCTGAATAATTGATTTACTTAAGGTTGATAAAATTAAATCATCATGATTTTGCCAAGATTTTATGGCAGATATGATATCAAAATCGTCTAATTGAGAAAAAGTTTCTAAAACAACGTTGTTAAAACTCTTTTTATCAATTTTATTAGTTAGAAAAAAACTCAAAGCTTGACTTGCGTATAATTTTTCTCCTTTTAACGAAAGTTCTTTTGCTCTTTGTAATATTTTCACCAAAATACTTTCGGAAATTAGACCAGTTTTATGAAAATAAACCTGCCAATACATTAATCGCCTTGAAATGATAAATTTTTCTACGGAATAAATCCCTTTTTCCTCTACAACTAATTCATTGTCTTTAACATTTAACATAGTTATTAATCGCTCAGAATTTACATTTCCTTCAGCAACACCAGTATAAAAGCTGTCTCTTTTTAAATAATCTAATCGGTCAATGTCTAACTGACTTGATATTAATTGATTTAAAAATTTTCTCGGGTGATTGCCATTGAATATTTCAATGGCTAAGCTTAATTTACCATCAAATTCATCGTTTAAAACTTCCATAAATTTTAATGAAATTTCTTCATGAGATATTTCATTTACAATACTGTGTTCAAGCGCATGTGAAAATGCACCATGACCAATATCGTGTAATAATATAGCAATAATTGAAGCCTCTTCTTCTTCTTCGGAAATAGAAACACCTTTAAACCGAAGTACTTGAATTGCTTTTTGCATTAAAAAAGTACAACCAATTGCATGTTGAAATCTAGTGTGATGTGCTCCAGGATAAACCAAGTAAGACATGCCCATTTGAGAGACTCTTCTAAGTCGTTGAAAATAACGATGTTCAATAATATCGAAAATTAATTCGCTTGGAATTGTAATAAAACCGTAAATTGGGTCGTTTATTATTTTAAGCTTATTCATTAAACAAAGGTATAAAAAAGTTAGGGAAAAATGAAAAGTGAAAAACGTAATTATGACTAAATAAAGTACATTTTAAAAATTTCATAAATAAACGATTAAACAAATAAATAATTCCGCCAATATTAAAAAACAAATATATGATAAAAATTCTTTGGGTTGATGATGAGATAGATTTATTAAAGCCGCACATTTTATTTCTTGAAAAAAAAGGATATCAAGTTGAAAAATCAACCAATGGTGCCGATGCAATTGATCTTATACAAGATGATAGAACAATCGATATTGTATTTTTAGATGAAAATATGCCAGGTTTAACAGGTATTGAAACTTTAGCGCAGGTTAAGGAAATTCGTTCCAATTTACCTGTTGTGATGATTACAAAAAGTGAAGAGGAATACATAATGGAAGAGGCGATAGGCTCAAAAATTGCAGACTATCTTATAAAGCCCCTTAATCCTAATCAGATACTAATGAGTTTAAAAAAGATTTTAGACCATTCACGTTTAGTCTCTAAAAAAACGACATCGAGTTATCAGCAAGAGTTTAGAAAAATTTCTATGGATTTAGCTGAAGTTAATACTCATGAAGAATGGATTGAACTATATAAAAAGTTAGTGCATTGGGAAATTGAATTGGAATCTATTGCAGATTCTGGTATGATTGAGATTTTAGAATCTCAAAAAAGGGAAGCAAACACTTTATTTTTTAAATTCATAAAAAATAATTATGAAGATTGGTTTGAAAATGGTTGTACTAATAAGCCACTTTTATCTCATGAATTGTTTAGAAAAATTATAAAACCTGAGTTATCTAAAAATAAAGGAACATTACTAATAGTTATTGATAATTTAAGATATGACCAATTACGTGTGATAGAACCAATAATAAATACACACTTTAAAAAAGAAAAAGAAACAGCTTTTTATAGTATTTTGCCAACGGCTACGCAATATGCAAGAAATGCTATTTTCTCGGGATTAACTCCAACCGATATGGAAAAAAAACATCCAAACTATTGGAAAAATGATGTAGATGAAGGCGGGAAAAATTTATATGAAAACGAATTTTTAAAAGCACAATTAGAACGATTGCGACTTGATATTAAACATGATTATTATAAGATAACTACATTGGCTAAAGGAAAATATTTAGTCGATAATTTTAATAAAATAAAGGAAAATAATTTAACGGTTGTGGTCTATAATTTTGTTGATATGCTTTCACATTCACGTACAGAAATGGATATGATTAAAGAATTAGCAAGTGATGATAAAGCATACAGATCTTTGACATTGAGTTGGTTTAAAAATTCGCCGTTATTAGAAATGATACAAAAAGCACAAGAAATGGGGCTTAAATTAATTATCACTACAGATCATGGAACTATCAATACAACCAAACCTACTAAAGTGGTTGGTGAGAAAAACATATCTTCAAATCTTAGGTATAAAACAGGTAGAAGTTTAAGTTTTGAAGATAAAGACGTCTATGCGGTTTCTGACCCTAGTAAAATTGGGTTGCCTTCTGGTTTTATGACAAGCTCATTTATTTTTGCTAAGGAAGATTTATTTTTTGCATATCCTAATAATTTTAATCATTATGTTAAGTATTTTAAAAATACCTATCAGCATGGAGGAATTTCTTTAGAAGAAATGGTAATACCTTGTGTAATTTATGCTGCTAGGTGATGTTGTATAATAATAAAAAGGGCTCTACTGCAAATTTAGTGGAATTAAAATATATAATAAAATTTAAAAAGATG
>CAYOFS010000127.1:0-5899 GCA_964403095.1 uncultured Flavobacteriaceae bacterium
GAACAAAATATGATATTAAAACTAAGGTTTTCCACTAAATTTGCAGTAGAACCTTTAAATAAAAAAAGGACTGTCTATTTTTTAGACAGTCCTTTTTTTATTTAGTTTATGTAGTATTACATTCCTAATTTAGCTTTTACAGCAGCCATTAAATCTTCACCTTCAAAAACGATAAGTCCTTTTCCTGGAGTTGAATCTAATACATACTTTACACCTTTTTCTTTTGCTACATTTTGAATTGCAGTTTGTGCTTTTTCAATAATAGGTGTTAATAAATCAAATTCTTTCTTTTGAATTTCTTCTTTAGCAGAACGTAAATAAAGTTGTAATTTTTGCTGAATTTCAGCTACTTCTTGTTGACGTTTTTCATTTTCTTCATTTGTTTTAGTACTAGCTTCGGTTTGATATTTTTGTAATTTAGCTTGTAAAGCATTTGCTTGTGCTTTATACTCTGTATCATAACTTTGACCTAATACTTTTAATTCTTCTTGCATTGCTTTAGTTTGTGGCATTGAAGCCACTAATGCTTCACTATTAATGTGCGCAACTTGTGCTTGAGATACTAAGCCTGTTGCAAATATTATTAATGCTACTACGATTGTTTTAATGTTTTTCATTGTTACTTTATTTTTAAATTAATTGTTTTTACTTCTTTTTTCGTTCTTCAATTTCTGCTAATTTTTTTATACGTTTTTCATTAGCTACTTTTTTTAACGAATCTCTTTTTACTTTTTTTGTTTTTGCACGATCTTTAAGTGCTTGTATTTTAGCTGCTTTTACTTCTTTTTTACTTTTTACAGCTTTTTCTTTAGTGTTTTCAGCGGAGGTTTCTTCTTTTGAAACTTCTTTTGAAGTGTTTTTATCATTTGCTTCATCTTTTGAGGTTGTTGGTTTTTTCTTTCCTTTATTTTTTAAAGCCTCTCTTCTGGCTTTTGCATCAGCAATTTTCTTTGCTCTTTTTTCGGCGGCTAATTTCTTTAAAGCTTCACGTTTAGCAGCTTTTACTTCGTTTTGCTTTTTAATACGTTCTCTTAGTTTTTCTTGTTTTGTTTTACGTTGTTCCGCTTTAGTTTTAATAGCCTCTTTCTTTTTTTCTCTTTCAACTTGCTTGTCGGATTTTTTCTTTTCGTTTTCTTTTTTCTTTCTTCCTTTTACAATTTTTTGCAATACTAATTCACTTACATCGTATTTAGGATTACTATAAAGCATGATAACATCATCACTTGCTTTATCAAAAATCATATCATATTTTTTATTCTTAGCTATTTCTTGAACGGCATTAAATATTTGATCTTGAACAGGTTTTACTAGTTGTTTTTGTAACATAAATAAATCACCTGACACACCAAAATAATCATCTTGTTTTGTTTTTAATTCGGTTTCTTTAATGTCAATATCTTCATTTCTTTCTTCAATTATATCGGAAGTTAATAAGGCTTTTTCGTTAACTAGTGTTAATTTTAAAGATTCAATTTCTGATTTTAATTTAGTCAGTTCCGTATTCCATTTTTTAATTTTAGAATCTAATTTAGATTGTGCTGCTTTATATTCAGGTACATTTTCTAAAATATATTCGGTATCTATATAACCTGTTTTCTGTGCTTTTTGTGCAAAGGTAACTTGTGTTATTAATACTACTAATAATATGGATATTTTCTTAATCATAATTACAATGGTTAGTTAGAAATAATCGTGCCAAACTTTATAGATAACTACAAAGATACATAATATATTGTTTTAAATTAACTAAAATTGTTGCGCAATTGTGAAATGTGTTTGCCAGCCAGATTTTATTCCTGGTGCATTTGGCACATCATCAAAGCCGTGCGCAAAATCGATACCTAATAGACCAAATGATGGCATAAATAAACGTAGTCCTAATCCTGCCGAACGTTTTAGTAAAAATGGATCAAATTTAGTTAAGTCATTATATGTATTTCCACCTTCTAAAAAACCTAAAACATAAATAGATGCAGATGGTTTTAAGGTTATAGGGTAACGCATTTCAAACACAAATTTATCATAAACTGTTCCACCTCCATTAGGTGTTAAACTAGAGTTAGGGTAACCTCTTAAGCCAATAGTTTGTCTTCCGTCAAATTGTACTCCGCCACCTAATCCATCTCCACCAACATAGAAACGTTCAAATGGTGAAATACCTAAGTCTTCATTATATGAGCCTAGTAGTCCAAATTCAGCACTAGTTAATAAAACTAATTTTTTAGAAATCTCGTTGTACCATTTACCTGAGAAACTTGCTTTATAAAATTCTAACCATTGGTATTTTTCTTCGTTAGAAATTGAGGTATAATCTTTGTTTTTTAATAGCGAATATGGTGGTGTAAACTTACCACCTATACTAAATTGTGAGCCTTGTGTTGGATAAATAGGGTTTGGTCCTTGAGAACTTCTACTAAAATTAACACCAAATGATAAATTATTAGAAACACCATTATTATCTTCAAATCCAAAAACAGGAAAGTGATAATTTTTAAGTGTATAACGTTGATAGTTAACCGATGTTGATAGCATAAAGAAATCATCCGGCCATTTTAAACGTTGGTTTAAGCTTAAAGATGAACCTAAAATGTCAATTTTTTGATTTTTATCTACATCTCGTGTAGCAAAATCAAACCTATATTGCTTTGAGTTATAAATAGAGAAGGATAATGATTTAGGTTTTTTTCCACCTAACCATGGTTCTGTAAATGAAAAACTATAACTACTTGAAAATTTGCTTGCTTGAAAGCGTAAAGATAAACGTTGTCCGTCACCCATTGGTATTGGCTTATAGGCTTCTTTATTGAAAATATTTTTAATAGAAAAATTTGAAAATGCTAGTCCTAAAGTTCCAATAAAAGAACCGCCACCATAACCACCTTGTAATTCAATTTGACTTGAACCTTTTTCGGCAACACTGTATTCAATATCTACTGTTTTTTCGGCATAATTTTGTATTACATCTGGAACAATAGATTCGGCATCAAAAAAGCCTAATTGAGAAATCTCTCTAACCGAACGGATAATAGCTTCTTTGCTAAATAAATCTCCAGGTCTAGTATGCAGTTCTCTATAGATTACATGATCATTGGTTTTATCGTTACCAACAACGTTTACATTTTTAACGGTTGCTTGTTCGTCTTCTCTAATTCTAATTTCAATATCGATTACATTGTCCTTAACTCTAGTTTCTACAGGAGTAACATTTGAAAACATATAACCTCTGTTCATGTAAGTATTTGCAATGTCTTGAGAATCTGGAGAACCATCACCATTTACTCTTTCGGCAAGTAATTTTCCGTTATATGTATCTCCTTTGTGTAGTCTTAGAAATGTAGCTAGTTGTTCATCGGTGAAAACGGTATTTCCTAAAAATTTTATTTCACCAAACTTATATTGTTTTCCTTCACTTAGATTGATGTCTAAATTAATGGTGTTATCTTTGTTCCAAGAGATAGAGTCACTAATTATTTGTGCATCACGATATCCTTTTTCTTGGTATGTTGTAATTAGTTTATCTAAATCTGCTTTATAATTTTCTTCAATAAATTTTGACTTTTTCCAGAAACGACCAAAAAATTGTTGTTTGGTTTTCTTTAAAGTTTTTCTTAATTTTTTATCAGATAAAGCAGCGTTACCATTAAAATTAATATTTTTAATTTTCACTTTATCACCTTTATCTATAGTTATTAAGACAGCTGTATTATTAACATCACTAGTGTCAATTTTGGTAACAATATTCACTTTAGTTTTTAAATAGCCTTTTTCTTTGTATTTATCTTCTATAAAATTCTTAGTTGTCGTGATTAAATTCTCGGTAAGCATAGCGCCTTTTTTGAATTCAATTTCTTTTGCTAAATCATCTATTTGTCCTTTTCTTAATCCTTTAATAGTTACATTACCTATTTTGGATAATTCTGTAACAACAAATTCTAGGTAAATAGTTTCACCATCAATTTTAGCAGCATATACATCTACATTGCTAAACAAATCAGATTTCCATAATTTTTTAATGGCACTTGAAAGTTCATCTCCAGGTATTTTTATTTCATTTCCAACGGTTAAGCCAGAATATGCTTTAATAGATTGTTCGCTAAAGCGATCATTTCCTTTTATTGAAATACCTCCTAATAGATATTTTTTAGCTTTTTCTAAATTAATAAGAGAATCTGTAGCTTGTTCTGTTTTAATTTCTTGTGCTTGTATAGCTATTCCAAAAAGCATTATTAATGCTATAAAAATAGTCTGTTTTTGTTTACTCATCATTATTCAATTGATCACTCGTTTTACCAAATCTTCTTTCTCTTTGTTGATATTCTATTATAGCTTTGTAAAAGGCTTCTTTGTTAAAATCAGGCCAAAATATACTTGTGAAATATAATTCCGCATAAGCTATTTGCCATAACAGAAAATTGCTTATTCGTTTTTCTCCACTTGTTCTAATTACTAAATCAACATTTGGCAAATTACGAGTATATAAATGGTTATTAATAATATTTTCATCAATTTCTTTTATAGAAAGTTCATTATTAACAATTTTTTTAGAAATTTCTTTAAAAGCATTCACAATTTCTTCTTTTGAGCTGTAACTTAATGCTAAATTTAAGATAAGATGTGTGTTGTTTTTGGTTTTTTCTACAACTTCGTTAAGCTCTTTTTGTGTTTTTTTCGGTAGTAAATCAATGTTACCGATGGTTCTTAATGAAATATTATTATCTTTAAATAATTTTAATTCTTTTTTTAAGGAGCTCACTAGTAAACTCATTAGCATATTGACTTCTGCTTTTGGTCTGTTCCAATTTTCGGTTGAAAATGCGTAAAGTGTGAGTACTTCGATGCCTAATTCTGCTGCTGTTTCTACGGTTTCTCTAACAGCATTCACACCATTTTTATGTCCAAATATTCGTAGTTTCCCTCGTTGTTTTGCCCAACGACCATTACCGTCCATAATAACAGCAACGTGTTTTGGTAATTTTAAAGAGTTTATTTGAGATTTTAATTGCATTTTTAAAATATTCCGCTATAACAATCTTTTCTACCAAAGCCAACAACTAAGTTTACACCAACGGTAAGATACCAATCATTACTGTCTGGATTTCCAAAATTTAATTGCGGAAATTCCTTATGATTATAATCTAAATCATCGGCAAAAGTATATCTTAAAATAGTTTCTACTCCAAAGCCAATATTTGATGCTAATTTTGTTTTATAACCAATTCCTACAGGAACTGTAAAAGCCATCTTTCCTTCAGTTTCAAAATTATTAGGTGTAGTTTCTTTAACAACAGTATTGTAGTTGAAAATAGCTATTTCTGCAATTAAGTATGGTGTTGAATTCCAACCCTTTCTTCGTAAAGAATAATCGTAATAATTAAATTCTACACCAAGAGCAAATTCATTTATAGAATTTTTAAAACTATAACCACGAGCTTGTTTGATGGCATTTTGTGAGTTTAAGTCATTATCTTGAATTCTTAGGTGAATCGCTTGTGCTCTTAAGGTTATTCTAGAGGTCATGTTCCATTTGTAAATTAATCCAAAATACAAGTCATTTGGTGCTATATAAGATTCATCACCAACATCACCAATATAATTAACGCCTCCAATACTTATTCCTAGTTCATTAATTTGACTATAAGAAATAGCAGATGTTATTATAAATATAAATATGATTACTTTATTACGCATAATTTTTTTATTTTTTTTGAAAAATATATTTTTGGTTTCAAAAAATGATTGCAAATATACTAATTCTAATAATTATTAGAAGATTATTTTATTTAAACGAATTATAAAGGTTTTATTGTATAAAAAAGTACTGAAAGTGTATTTTTTATTTGATGGTTTAATTCTTCTTTGTTTTTTATTAACTTTTCAATAAAGTTCTCCCAATTCACTC
>CAYOFS010000128.1:0-5856 GCA_964403095.1 uncultured Flavobacteriaceae bacterium
CAGTATCTTGGCCCTATGCTTTGAATTCTACCATTAAACATTGGCGACCTATCAAAACCGTCACGCAATAAATCATGCACTTCATTACTTGTGTAGGTCATGTGACATGAACGTTGTTTTGTTAATGGTTTTATGCTTTGTAAATAGGAGAATTTTAACGGATTTTTATCTCCAGGCTGTTCAATCATTTTTGAAAAATCTAATGATCTTGCATCTACTCTAGGTGGTGTTCCTGTTTTCATTCTTCCAGCTTCAAAACCTTTTGCTATTAAATCTTCGGTAATTCCTGTAGAAGAAGCCTCTCCAGATCTTCCACCACCAAATGTTTTTTCGCCAATATGAATTTTTCCGTTAAGAAAAGTTCCTGCTGTAATAATAACAGTTGTTGCTTTTATTTCTAAACCTAATATGGTTTTTACACCAATTATCTTATCCTTTTCAAACAATAACCCGTTAACACTATCTTGGTATAAATCTAATCCGTCAATGTTTTCTAATTTCCAACGCCAAGCTTCTGCAAAACGCATTCTGTCACTTTGTGCTCTTGGAGACCACATTGCAGGTCCTTTTGATTTATTTAACATTTTAAACTGTATAGCAGTTTTATCGGTAATTATACCACTATAACCACCAAGCGCATCAATTTCACGTACTATTTGACCTTTTGCAATTCCACCCATAGCAGGATTACAACTCATTTGAGCTATGTTTTGTAAACTCATTGTTATAAGCAAGGTGTTTGCACCTAAATTAGCAGCTGCAGCTGCAGCTTCAGAGCCTGCATGACCGCCACCAACCACAATTACATCGTATTTTGTTAAAAATATACTCATCTTTTCTATTTTGTTCCACGTGGAACATTAAATATGTTTTAAATTAATTGTGTGTCCACTTTTATAGTTCATTGTATTGATAGTGTAAATTTTTAAAGCAACATCTAACGGATTTAATAATAAACCCTCTTTTTTTAGAGATATGAATCTTTCTACTTGTTGAAAATCTTCTTTGTATGTTTTTCTTATTTTAGTTTGCATTTCTGTATCTATAATACCAGGAATAATATTAAAAATTTCAAAAATACTATTATTTTCTTGTTCTAAAGCTATTGTTTTAGTAGCTAAAGAAAGTCCTGCTTTTGAGGCATTATAATTTGACCAACCAGAATACGATTTATTAGCAGCTCCTGAAGAAATATTATACACACTTTTTTTAATCTTTTTAAAAATAGTTGTAATTATTGATGTTAAAATTAATGGGGCAGTTAAATTTAATTTTATAGTGTAATCTATGTTTTGAGGTTTGTCATGTATGTTTTTGGTAATATTACCTAAAGTTCCAGCATTATTAATCAAAATAACTTGATTGATTTTCTTATTATTAATACAATCAACTATACTTTTAGTTAAATTTGTGTAATTATCAATTTTTGATAAATCAAAAGCTATGTTTTGTAGAAAATTTTTATGGGTAAAACATGAGTTTGTGCGTGAAATACTAATTACCTTAAAACCTTTTTCACAATACGTTCTTACAAGAGCTTTACCTAAACCTTTACTTCCACCTGTAATAATTGCTAAGTTCATTAAATTTCGGTTTAGTATTATGTGTTAAGTAAATTTAAATAATAATCTTCTTTGCTACGCATTTCATTTTTCTCTTCTTCGGTTTTATCTTTATAACCGCAATAGTGTAGAATTCCATGAATAATTACTCGATGCAATTCGTTTTTAAAATCCACCTCAAACTTTTCTGCATTTTCTTTTATGCGATCTACAGATATGAAGATATCACCAGAAATTATCTTCCCAACCGAGTAATCAAAGCTTATAATGTCAGTTAAAGTGTCATGATCTAAATAATTGATATTCAAATTTAAAAGATATTCATCATCGCAAAATATATAAGATATTTCTTCTAATTTAAAGTTTTCTTTATGAATGGTGTTTGTAATCCATTCGCTGACTTTTTTTTGATCTTTTAAATCAAATTCTGTTTCAAAATTGAAGTAAATCATTTGTTTTATTTGGTGGCAAAGGTCGTTTTTTTTTAAAAAAACCATTAATGAATTTTAGTTTAACCACAAAGGACACAAGGTTTTTACACAAAGATCACAAAGTTGTGTGTTAAAATAGGTGATAAATCAGGTTTCTTCTTATTTAATTTCTCCGTATAACTTAGTGAGCCTTGTGTCTTCTTTGTGTGCTTTGTGTAAAGAGAAATAGTTTTAATCCACCGAAAAATACTCCTGTACTTTCTTTTTATAAGTAGTTTTAAATGGTAATGCTTGTCTGTTTAATATCTCATTAGGATTGAAAAATAATTTTTTTGATTTTATTTCTTTAATGTTTCTTTTTTCATAATTTACTCTATTAGTTTCAGATTTTCGTTTATTTTCTTCTCCTTGTTCAAAAGCAGCTTTATCTAATTTAAGTAGCTCGTGCTTTAAGTTTTCCATTTTCTGAATAACCGATTGTGTTAGACCTTTATCTAACAATTCTTTTTCTAAATCTTCCATTTGCTTTAAAGCCTTATTGCCAGAAGACCCTTTTTCTCCAGCTTGTTGCATCATATCTTTAAAAGCTTGTTTTAAGGCGTTTTGCTGTTTGTATATTTCATACATTTCACCACTCATTTGTTCGGAGTTTTGTCCTTCACCCTTTTCTTCACCTTTTCCACTCTTCCCATTTTTTCCTTTACCATTTTCACTAGATTTTCCCTCTCCACTTCCTTTTCCCTCTCCTTTTTCACCTTCGCCTTTTCCCTTTTTCCCTTGTTTTGCTTTTTCAAGCATATCACTTTGCTTTTTTATAATGTCAGGTAGCTGAAAACCTTTTCCCTTTCCAGAACCTTTACCAGAACCTTTTCCCTTTCCCTTTCCCTCTCCCTTTCCTTGACCTTTACCTTCGCCACTTTGTTCATTATCTAATACATCACTTAAATAATTTGCTAAATTATTGGCAGACATCATAGTAGTTTGTTGGTTTAAAAGTGATTGTTTAATTTTATTATCGGCTATATTAGCTAAAGATTGGTTTAAATTATAATGTGCTTCAACAATATCTTTAGTTAGTTTTGAAGATATTTTAGGGTTGCGTAAAGACAAAGAATAAATACTATCATCAATATGCTCAAAGTGTTCTTTCAATACTTGCTGAAACTTTAATTTTTTAGCATATTCAGGATGTGCCACAGTAATAGATTGAAAATCTTCCATTAAATCTTCTTGCTCTAATGAAAAACGGATTAAATTTTCAATAATTGCCCTTAGGTTATCAATATCTTCTTCCATCATTTCTCCACTCATTCCAGCCATGGAACTTTTCATTGCGCCACTCATTTTTTTCATTTTTTTAGCAGCAGCTTTTTGTTTCTTTTTAGCAGACTCCTTACTGTTTTGTTTTTCTTCATCACTTTTTTCTTCATCACCACTTTCACTATCTTCTAATTTTTCTTCAGCCTTTTTCATGTCTTTATCAACAGCTTTTTGTTCTTCCATTTTTTTAGGAATGTCCATTGGCTTTTTTAGACTTTTATTCTCTTTTTGAAGGTCAGCCATTTCTTTTTTAATTTTATCAAACTCTTTATTTAGTTCTTTTTGCTTTTCGGCTGTATTCTCTTTTGACTTGGCTAACTCTTCTTGTTTTTTAGCAAGTTCTTGCAGTTTATTAGCAATATCTTCCGCTTTCTTTTCTACATAAAAACGCTTGGTTAATTCTAAAATACGTTCTAATGATTTTTCATCTTGTTTGTTTTTCTGTGTAAGTTTATCTAATTTTTTTAAAAAGTTCTCCTTATCTAATTTTTCAGCAAGTTTTTTTAATTCATCAAGCATCTTGTCCTTTTTCTGCATCTCTTTCATTTCTTCCAAGCGTTTTTTTAGTTCTTCCTTTCTTTGCTCTAAATTTAGATTGTCTTCATTTTTTAATTCATCTATATTGTTTTGTAATTTTTTAGTGTTGTTTTCCAACATTTGTTGGTATTGCTTTTGACGCTTAATAAATTGCTTAAACTCTTTTTTATCTTGCCAGTCCATATTAGCTTTACTTTTCATTTTTTTAGAAAAATCTTCTAATGATTTGGTTATTTTTTCTGTTTTTTTCGTGGTTTTTTTAAAATCCTCCAAGCTTTTCTTTTGTTCTTTTAGAACATCTTCGTTTAATTCTTGATCTGTTTTATTTCTATAATTATAAACTTTTGTTTTAACAGATTTATTCCCATTTACATTATCATTATCATATACCTCAAAATAGAATTCATAATCAACCCCTTTTTTTAATTGTAGTTTTTTTGGAAAAACATAATAAAATTCTTGAAATGTATTATCATTAACAGTTATTAAGTGTTGTTTTTTATTGCTATGATTTAACTTATCGTAATATACCAATATAAGTTTATTAATTCCATAATCATCACTTAACTGACCAATAAATTGTGCGTTACCTCTTGTAATACTATCAATATCTGTTTTCACTATGATTTTTGGGTATTCGTCTTTTATTACCTGAATTGTATATTCTAAATTTTCATAATCTTTTATCTGATTATTAGATGTTTTAATAGTGTAATTTATATTATTACTTAAACGTTTTAATAGTTTAAAAACACCCTTTTTTTTATTTTTAAAAGGAGTTTCTATACTATCGTTTGTGTTTTTAAATAAAATATTTGTGGTGTTTTTTGAATTGATTTCCCATGAAACAGTTGTGCCTTCAGGAACAATGGCATTACCAGTATTCTTTACTTTTTCATCAGTTTTCAAGGTATAGCTAGGGTAGTTAAGGTGCATTTTAAATTGATTAATACTAGGTGTTTTTATAACCGATATAGTATAATCTTTAGATTGAATACCATTTGCTTCAATATAGAAATTAATTGGCTCTTTAATGGTTGAGAAAGTGTGTGAAAACTGACCTAAAACCTCTTCTTTTAAAAAATAATTAGTGTTGTTAAAGTTAATCTTTACATTTTCTGGAACAACATCACCCTTTGTAATTACGTGTATTGTAAAAGGCTTTCCTTCTAAAGCGACTAATTTATCATTAGTAATTAAAAACTTGAATGGAGCAGGTGGTTCGTATGCAGTTTGATAATTAACCACACGTTCTAAACTATCTTTAAAAATAAAATTATTACCAGTAATAAAAGTGATAAACCAAATTAGAATAGGAATAGCTAAATACTTAAGATATTTTTTATTATTCGAGAAATTTATTGCTCGTTTAAACGGAAAGGGTTTCAAGTCTATTGCTTTTTGCTCAATACTCGCTAATAGTAATTCAGACTTTTCTCCTTCATTATTTAACTGAATTACATTTAGTAACTTATCATCTACCTCATTAAAATGTTTACCTATTATTTTTGAAGCGTCTGTATAAGATATTCCCTTTTGTAAACCGATAAGTTTTATTAACGGAAAAACTATAAACTTAGTTAGTAATGCTAATTCAATTAGGATAAAACTCCAAAACAAAATTGTTCTAGCTACTGGTTTTAACCAAAGAAAATACTCTAAAAATAGGGTGAAAATAAAATATAATAACCCAAACGAAAAAAATAAAATTAATCCTTTAATTAATTCGTTGGTGTAGTATTTTTTGATAAAAGCGTTAAGCTTTTGCTCTATGTGTTTAAATTTTGTCAATTGAATTTGTTTTAAACGATAAAAATACAATTTTTTTAATTATGTGTTTTATAGATTAAGCACAAACAAAATAAATGAGTAAATTGTAGTAGTATTTTATGCCTTACCGTTGGTAAGTGTAAAACCAATGTAATTAACACGAAAAGGTAATGAGTTTGTAAAATAAATTTTTTAGATTATGTTTCCTAAACCTATCTAAATGCTTTTGGGGTCTG
>CAYOFS010000129.1:0-5826 GCA_964403095.1 uncultured Flavobacteriaceae bacterium
TATTGCTGTTCCAATGACTGTTGGTGCAGGTTTAGCGACAAGAGCAAGTTATAAAGCTGCAAAAACATACAATAAAGTTGATAATGCTTTTGATGTGGCAAAGCTAACTTATAAAAAAGCCAAGAATGCTCTTGGAGTAAATCAGCTTATCGTAATAACCTTCAAAAAGCAACAGGAAAAATGGGAAAAGGATTTGACGCACATCATACACTACCCAAAGCAGATGACTTAACCAATTTCTTCAAAAAGGCAGATATAGACGTTAATGACCCTAAGAATCTAATTTGGAGAGAATCTAAAAGTCATCAAGGAAAAAATTCTTCTGACCACTTAAAAATGTGGCGAGATTTTGCTAAAAAGAACCCAAAAGCTGATAAAGATATGATAATGAAACAAAAAGATATTATTGAAAATAAAGTATGGGGCAATACAACGGGTAACACTCCAACCAATTAAAAATAAATTTATGGAAACACAGTTTTATCAATTTGATGGTGCTTATAAAAAAGGAGCAATTAAAATTCAATCAAAATTTGAGTACGATACAATGGCTCTACTTGATGATGAATGCCCTTTAATCAAACACTCAAGTTTTTATATAAAAGAAGGGAATAAATTATTTGATATTATTCAATTTAATGACAGTTTCAGTTTTGCTATTTCAAAACATTTCAAAACTGTATTAGAATCAAACAATATTACAGGATGGTCTTGTTTTCCTATAAAAATTGACAATCTTAAAGAAGAATACTTTGCTTTTCAAATTAAATCCTTTGCAGGACCAATTCTAAATTTAGAAGCTGTAAATAATTATGAAACAGAAAATAGTGAATTTGATATTTCAACTTGGGATAATTCAGGTATTTTTAATTTAGAGGATACTCTTTTAAAAATATGCACAGAAGAAGTGAAAAATATTTTTGAAAAGGCTAAATTATCTAATATTGAAATATCACCGTTATAGCCAACCCAACCCTAATTCCATACACATTGGTCAATTCGCTCAAATCCACCCACAAGCTAAAATGCCCAAAGAGTATGTAATTACCAACGCTCCACAGACTTAAAGAATGAAAACGTGTGGTAACAATGGCTAAAAAAACATAGGGGTTTGGTGGTAAATTGAAAGTTCAGATATCTTAATTAAGTCCGCCAAACCAAAATTTTGATAATGAAAAAAGAAAACTAATTATAAAAATATTTGGCTTGGCTAAGTGCTAAATTGAAAGAGCAGAGTTTCAAACTCCTCTACGATTTCTTAGCCTAAGCGTTGTGTGTAATATGATCAAACCAATGAGAATTCAATGAGTAAAATAAGTTTACCATATCATTTAATTATTCCATCAATAATTTCTATTCTGATTTTAGGAACAATTATTTATAAACGAAAGACATTATTCAAAAATGGAAAATGGAAATGGTTCTGGATAAGTTTTACAATTTTCTTTCTATTTTACTTGTTTATAGTTGGAGGAGCAACTTGTTCTGACATTTATGCTCAATGGAATTTAAACAAGTTTGACTTAAACAAAGACGGTTTTTTTAGTGGGAATGAAACAACGACTGAACAGAGTAAAGCAATGAGAAATTTAATAAGTGATACTGGAAGAAATTTTTCATTTATCACTGGACTAATTTTTTCTGGACTAATTGCCTTTTTTGTATTTGTTATTGGGAAAATAGTTGAATATATAAAAAAGAAAAACAGTATATGAAATAGTTGCTAAATTAGAATTTTATTAAATAATCTTTGTATAGTTTGGAAAACTTACCAATTATTGGTATATTTGAATAAATATTTCAAAAATGAATAAAAACACATCAATATCACTCGGAAATTATTTTGACCAATTCGTTCAAGGTCGAATAACTGAAGGTCGATTTAAAAATGTTAGTGAAGTAATACGTGCTGGATTAAGGCTTTTAGAAGAAGAGGAAAGCAAAGTTATTGCATTGAAAAATGCAATTCAAGATGGAATTGATAGCGGAATTGCACACGATTTTGAACCAAAAAAGCATCTTGAATCTCTAAAAGCAAAGAAATTATCTAATGGCTGAATTTAAATTGACCTATAAAGCAGTTGAAGATTTAACTAAAATATGGGATTATACATTTGAAGTTTGGTCAGAAAGACAAGCCGACAAATATTATGAATCTCTTATTTCAAATTGTCAAGAAATTGCAGATAATCCACATTTAGGAAAAAACTATAGAGGAATTACTCAAAGATTACTTGGAATGAAAACAAATCGACACATCATTTTCTATCGAACTTTAAATGAAAATTATGTTGAAATTATAAGAATTTTACACGAGAGAATGGATTTAAAGAAAAGAATAACTGAATAAAAACTACACACAACAAAAAATATAGTTAATGCTGGAAAAGTGCTTAAATCAAAGTTGGTTTTGTACTTATAAAGTAAGTGCTAAATCCGAAAACTATTGTATTTTTAACCAGCACTAACCATATTCAAATCGTTGTACAGCATTAAAAACTGAACTCAAAAACATAAAAATATTTCAAATTTATTTAGCGCATTTTGAAATAGTATTACTCTGCAAATAACATGTGTTATTTTTTCAAAAACTCTTTTCTGCCAATTGTTTTAGTAATAATATCATTTTCAATATTAAAACCTCGAGCAGGAGAATATTCTCTACCATAATAAATAATTTGCAAGTGAAGTTTATTCCATAATTTTTTTGGAAATAAACGTTTGGCATCTTTTTCGGTTTGAATAACATTTTTACCATTAGTCAAATTCCATCGATACATTAACCTGTGAATATGAGTATCTACGGGAAAAGCAGGAATATTAAAAGCTTGGCTCATAACCACACTTGCAGTTTTATGACCAACAGCAGGAAAAGCTTCTAAATCTTCAAAATTATCAGGTACTTTGCCATTATGTTTTTCAATAATCATTTTAGATAAGCCATAAATACCTTTTGATTTCATTGGAGATAAGCCAACAGGTCTGATAATAGCTCGAATTTCTTCAACACTTAATTTTATCATATCATAAGGATTATCCGCCTTGGCAAAAAGTAAAGGTGTAATAGTATTTACACGAGCATCGGTACATTGAGCAGACATTAACACTGCAATTAATAATGTGTATGGATCTTTATGATCTAACGGAATAGGAGTTTCAGGGTATAATTGCTCTAACTTATTAATTATAAATTGTACACGTTCTTGTTTGTTCATTTATTATTACTTTTACATCGGTAAATATAAAATATTTCAACATTTAAAATTTAACATTAAGCATTTTATTTATGACAACATTAAAAATAGGCGATAAGGCACCAAATTTTAAAGCCTTAGATCAAGAAGGAAATGAAATTAAATTAACAGATTATAAAGGTAAAAAGCTAGTATTGTTTTTTTATCCAAAAGCTAGTACGCCAGGCTGTACAATGGAAGCTAAAAATTTACGTGATAATTATCAAGATTTTTTAGATAAAGGTTATGCTATTTTAGGCGCAAGTGCTGATAGCGCAAAGAGGCAACAAAATTTTTGTAATAAGCACGAATTGCCTTATCCGCTTTTAGCCGATGAAGATAAAACCGTCATTAATGCTTTTGGAGTTTGGGGTCCAAAAAAATTTATGGGGCGAGAATATGATGGTATTCATAGAACAACTTTTGTGATAGATGAACAAGGAGTAATTTCTAATATTATTTTAAAAGTAAAGACAAAAGATCACGCAAATCAGATATTTAATTTTAATAAAATTTAGTTTTTTTTTCAGAAAGTACTATGATAAGTTGTAATTTTAATAATTATTTGTTTAAATTTGACAAAATTAATACTTAATAATTGAAATATGAGTGAAGATAGAAAGTATGTAGAACAAGAAGAAATCTATTCGCAAACAATGCGAGCAGGACGTAGAACGTATTTTTTTGATGTGAGAGAAACCAAAGCAGGCGACTATTACTTAACAGTTACCGAGAGTAAAAAATTCTCTAACGATGATGGTTCTTTTCATTTTAAAAAACACAAAATTTATTTGTATAAAGAAGATTTCTCTGAGTTTAAAGCCAGTTTAGATCGTGCAACAGATTATGTTCTTAAAGAAAAAGGAGATGAAGTAATATCTGATAGACATCAAAAAGATTATGTAAAACCGTCTAAAGAAAATGAAGATGTTGCTCCAGACTCAATTGACGATGCAGCTCCTGAAAATTTTACGGATGTAAATTTTGACGATATATAAATTTTAAAAAACCACTTGAACTTCAAGTGGTTTTTTATAAATTGAATAGTATTGTATTTAATTTTTTTAGGATTCAATATTGAGGCTATTTAACCATTCCTAGCTCTTTTAAACAGGTGCTTATTAAGCTATATGTGTGTTTAATGTCATTGTCTAATCCCGTAGAAAAACGGATCAAACCATTATTTAAGCCCATTTTAGCTTGCTCATCTAATGGAACTTCACTAGATGTTCCCGTTCCTGGAGCGTTAAAAAGAGTTTTGTAAAACCCTAAACTTACAGCTAAGAATCCAACACCTTTATCTTGCATTAATTCCATTAATTTATTTGCTTTTTCTAAGCTTCCTGCATCAATAGTTAGCATACCACCAAAGCCAAACTCCGCATTATAAAGCTGTGTCATTAATTCATGATCTTTATGGCTTTTTAAGCCAGGATAAACAACACGAATACCATCTTTTTCTAATTGCTGAGAAATATAAAGTGCATTTTCACTATGTTTTTTCATCCTAATATGAAGTGTTCGCATGTTTTTCAAAATACTAGCCGAACGATAACTATCTAAAACAGGTCCAAGTAACATTGCTGCACCATCCATAACACTTTTAGAATCTGTTACAAATTTTTCATTAGTACAATAAACACCACCAACAGCATCGTTTGTTCCATTAATGAATTTGGTTAAACTATGAATAGTAATATCAGCACCTAATTTACTTGATGAAATAATTAAAGGAGAAAAAGTATTGTCAACTATCAATAAAACATTGTGTTTTTTAGCAATTTTTGCCAATTCAGGAATATTTGCAATTTCTAATAAAGGATTACTAATCGATTCGCAATAAATTATTTTAGTGTCTTTTGTAATAGCAGCTTCAATTTTTTCTAAAGAAGTAATATCAACAAAAGAAGTGTTAATATTTAATTTTGGAAGATAATTTTTCATAAAAGCATAGCTTCCTCCGTAAATAGTTCTACTAGAAACAATATGATCACCAGCGCCACAAATTTGTAAAATAACACTTGAAATTGATCCCATTCCTGAGCCTGAAACATTGGCGCTTTGAGTACCTTCCATTGCAGCTAAAGCATTAGATAAGTTTAAATTACTTGGCGAAGTATGTCTAGAATATAGGTAGCAACCTTCTGTATTACCTTCAAAAGTATCTGCCATTGTTTTGGCTGCCATAAATGTAAATGTTGCCGAATCGGAAATAGAAGGGTTTACGCCTCCATATTCTCCAAAAGAATGAAAATCTTGTAAATTATTTGTTGATTTATCTAACATGAAATTAAGTTTTAATTAAAGTCAAATATATGTATAAGTAGATTTTTTAACAATGATTTAAGGCATACTTAGTAATTTTTATTTAAAAATATAAATACATCCATTTTAATTATGGATTTAAAGTCTTTGTCTGTTATTTTTTGGTATTTTTACATTAATTGAAAAATGAACACATGAAACATTCATAGCAGTAAAATTTAATATCTAAGAAAAATGATTAATATGAATGTACCATGTTCCGAATTAAACAATAAAATGAACACATGAAACATTCATAGCAGTAAAATTTAATATCTAAGAAAAATGA
>CAYOFS010000130.1:0-5564 GCA_964403095.1 uncultured Flavobacteriaceae bacterium
CTGTTTTTTGAAATAATTGCTTTTTAATTTCGGCACTAATAACCGATTGAAATTAGTTACCATATCGGGATATGGATGTGGACCAACAACTGAACCTATAATATAATGTGTATCTAAAGGGTGATTAATCCAATCTCTAATAGCTTCATTGGTTGCATCTTTTAGTGTTTTACTTCCCGAAGTTGCTGGTACTATTTTTGCGCCTAGCATCTTCATTCTAGATACATTTGGTGCTTGGCGTTCAATATCTTTTTCGCCCATATAAACAATACATTCTAAATCCATAAGTGCGCAAACCGTAGCAGTAGCAACACCATGTTGACCAGCGCCAGTCTCGGCAATAATACGAGTTTTGTTCATTCTTTTTGCAAGAATTATTTGACCAATGGTATTATTTATTTTGTGTGAGCCAGTATGGTTTAGATCTTCTCTTTTTAAATAAATATTGGTATTGTATTTTTTTGATAGACGCTTTGCGTAGTATAAAGGCGAAGGTCTTCCAACATAATCTTTAAGTAAGGAATTAAATTCTTCTTGAAAGGATTCTTCAGTAATTATTTTGTTGTAGTTTTCTTGTAACTCTAATACGTTTTTTTGTAATAATTCTGGAATGAATGCGCCTCCAAATTCACCATAAAAACCGAGTTTATCTATTTCGTACTTCATAAAAAAATGAGTTTAATTGTTTTATATTTTTTAAGCCTTTATTGTTTTCAAATTTACTATTGATATCTACTCCTAAAAGCTTTTTATGTTTTATTTTTATTAATTCTTGTGTGTGTTCTAATGAGATTCCACCACTTAATAAAAAAGATTTTTCTAAAGTATATTCCTCTAATTTTTTCCAATTGAATGTTACGCCATTTCCGCCATGAAGTTTGCCTTTTGTATCGAATAAAAATAAATCGCAAACATTATTGTATGCTTTGCAATTATTGAAGTTGAAATCATCATCAACAGAAAACACTTTTATTACTTGATACTTATAAGTTTTAATTTTCTCACACATTTCTGGTGTTTCATTGCCATGTAATTGAATAGCGTCTAAACTATATTTATTTGCGGTTTTAAGTATTGTTTCCATGTTTTCATTTACAAAAACACCCGTTTTTTTAGTGTTTCCAAAAGTTAAATTTTTTGGAAGAGCCTTATCCATAAAACGAACTGATTTTGGATAAAATATAAAACCTATATAATCAGGTTTCAATAATAAAACCGCATGGATATTTTCCATGTTTTTCATTCCGCATACTTTTATTTTTAGGTTCGTATTCATTTTGATAAATCAATATTATTTTAAATTATTTAATGCTGTAACAAATTCAGAAAAATACGTATCAGGATATTCGTTTTTCATAAACTGTTCACCAATTAAGAAACCTTGAAATCCGTTATTTTTCAATTTAATAATATCGCTTGGTGTTTTTATACCGCTTTCCGATATTTTCACAAACTGATTTGGTATTTTATCAACAATTTTTATAGAATTTTCAATGCTTACTTCAAAGGTTTTTAAATTGCGATTATTAACACCAAGCATGTTAATATTGTCGTTTAATTTATCTAATTGATCTTCGGTATGTATTTCCATAAGAACCTCTAAGTCTAATTGATTAGCAACGTTAGAAAGTTCGGTTATTTGTTCTTTACTTAACACTTCGGCAATGAGTAAAATGGCATCAGCGCCAATACTTTTAGCCTCATAAACTTGATATGGATCAAACAAAAAATCTTTTCGTAAAATAGGAATATTAATATTTGGTCTAACAATTTTTACATCTTCTTTGTTTCCTCCAAAAAAATATTCATCAGTTAATATTGATAAACCACTAGCTCCATATTTTTGATATGCGCTTGTTATTGTGTTTATGTTTGCATCTAAATTTATTTCTGATTTTGAAGGTGATTTTCGTTTAAATTCGGCTATAATTCCCGTGCTATTTTTAGCTGTTAAATGTTTTGTAAACGAAATGATTTCTTTATCAAAATAGATTGAATTTGTTAAATCATCAATAGAAACCTGATTTTTTCTTTTTTCAAGAATAGGTTTTTTGTAAGCTATTATTTTTTCAAGTATATTCATTTTACGATGTAATTAGATTAAGACTTTTAGCAGCATTTAATCCTAATAAAGACTCTTTAGCTTCTAAGAAACAAGTATTAAATGTGGTGTTTTCTTTTTTCATTAACATAATTCCCATGGCAGCATTTGCACATACTACATTGTTTTGGGCTTCGGTTCCTTTTCCGTTAATAATTTGTTTGAATATAGCAACAGCTTCGGATATACTATTACCACCAAAAATATCTTTTTGACTGATTTTTGAAAGTTTAAGGTCTAACGGATTTAATAAATGAGAACCTGTATTGTTTTTTACGATAAAATCACTGGTTAAAGAAATCTCATCATAACCATCTAAACCGTAGATGATAGCATATTTTTTATTTTTTTCTTCTTGAAAAATATATTGATATAATCGAGCTAATTCCAAGTTAAAAACTCCAGTAAGTTGATGACTTGGGTTGGAAGGATTAACCAAAGGTCCTAACATGTTAAAAAAAGTTTTTATTTTAAGCGATTTTCTAACAGATCCAACCGCAGCCATTGCGGGATGAAATTTTGGTGCATGTAAAAAAGTAATATTTGCAGTTTGTAATTGTTGTTGAAGTGTTTTTTCATCATTAGTAAATTGGTATCCTAAAGATTCTAATACATTTGAAGATCCACTAACCGAAGACACACCATAATTACCATGTTTTGCAACATTATAACCAGCTCCAGCAACAACAAAAGAGGCTAATGTAGAAATATTGAATGTGTTTTTTCCATCGCCACCAGTACCACACATATCAATAGTTTCAAAAGCAGATAGGTCTATTTTTACAGCTAAACCTAACAATGCTTTGCGAAAACCTTTTAGTTCCGTAAGAGAAATAGGACGCATATTGAAAACCGTTAAAAAAGAAGCTATTTGTGTATCGTTAAACATTCCTGTTGTGATTTTTTTTAAAATATCATCCGCTTCTTTTTCCGTTAATATATAATGATTAAAAAGTTTTTCTAAAATTGTTTTCATTTTTAAGCATTTAAAAAATTAGAGATTATTTTTTTTCCTTCCTCTGTCATAATGCTTTCTGGGTGAAATTGCAAGCCCCAAACATTGTATTTAGTGTGTTTTATTGCCATTATTTGATTGTCATCTGCTAAAGCAGTAATTTTAAAATCACTACTTAGTTTATTGCTATCAATCACCCAAGAATGATAACGCCCAACACTTGTAGTTTTACTAATATTATTAAATAGAATATCATTAGTATCGGTTATTTTAATTGGTGTTTTTATGCCGTGATATACTTTTTCAATGTTTTTTAATTCGGATCCAAAAGCCATTCCAATAGCTTGATGACCTAAACAAACACCGAGAATTTTTTTTGTCGCCGCATATTTTTTTATTAAATCAATCATAATTCCTGCATTTTGAGGTAATCCAGGACCAGGTGATAGAATAATACTATCGTATTTTTCTACTTCGTCTAAAGAAATTTTATCATTTCTAAAAACATCTATTTGAGCGTTGCATAACTCTTTAACATACTGCACTAAATTATAAGTGAAAGAGTCGTAGTTGTCTAAAATTAATATTTTTTTCATTAGTTATTGAATTTTTCTGCAATTTTAATTGCTTTTCTTAATGCGCCTAATTTATTATCTACTTCTTGTAATTCTTTTTCAGGAATTGAATCTACAACAATTCCTGCTCCAGCTTGGTAGTGTAATTTTCCGTTTTGACTTAAAATAGAACGAATAGTAATGGCTGTATTTATGTCGCCTGTAAGACTAATTATACCAATTGTTCCTCCGTAAAAACTACGTTCGTGTTGTTCGTGTTTTTGTATGAGTTCTAAGGCTCTAAATTTAGGTGCGCCACTTAAAGTTCCAGCAGGAAATGTAGCGCCAAAAATATCCATAGATTGATTTTGGTTTTCAACCTTTCCTACAACTTCTGAAACAATATGAATAACATGACTAAAATGTTGTATTTCTTTATATTTTTTGACTTCAATTTTTGAGCAAAATCGCCCTAAATCATTTCTTGCTAAATCTACAAGCATAGTATGTTCGGCATTTTCTTTTGGGTCTTTACTAAGTTTTATGCCTAAAATTTCATCTTGCTTAAAATCGCCTGTTTTTTTATATGTACCAGCTATAGGGTTGAGTTTTGCTTCGCCTTGTGCAATAATAAGCTGACTTTCGGGCGAAGAGCCAAATAGTTTATAACTTCCATAATCAAAATAAAATAAATAAGGAGAAGGATTTATGGATCGCAATGCTCTATAAACATTAAATTCATCGCCTTTAAATTCTTGTTGAAATCGTCTAGAAAAAACTATTTGAAATACTTCACCTATTTGGCAATAATTTTTTCCTTTTTTTACTAAATCTAAAAAATCATTATCTTCTATAAACGATGTTTCTTTTGAGCTAGTACTAAAACTAAATTGCGGTGTTTTTTGAGAGAAGACTAAACGCTCAAATTCATCAAGTTTTGAACTGTCAGAATTAGGAATGTTTTCTAAAAGAATAATCTCATCATTAAAATGATTAATAGCAATTATAAAGCGATAAAAACTATATTGCATTAGCGGAATATCATCTTTTTTTTCTTTTGGTTCAAAATTTAAAGTATCAAAAAACTTAACAGCTTCAAAACTTGTAAAACCATATAGACCATTGAATTGTTCTGGTTTCCCAACATGATTTACTTCCAGTGCGTTGATGAAATTATTAAGTTCTTGCTTTACATTTACTTCTTTAGTGATATTTTTAATGGTATCATTAATAAAAAGTTTGTCGTGTGTTAGTTTAAAAGTTTCTAAAACATCGGCAACTATAAAAGTAAAACTGTTTTTGTTGCTATTATAGTCAGAACTCTCTAAAAGTAAAGTTTCAGGAAATTTATCACGTAACCTTAGATATAAACTAACAGGAGTTAGTATATCGGAATATTTTTCAATTTTTTTAACAGTATAGTTCATTTTTATTAGTGTTTTAAACAAAAAAAAACTTATCGGAATGATAAGCTTTTATATTTTAATTGTAAACAATAGCTACCTTATCCGATTTTGGAAAAAGAGAAAGCCCACCAAGAATTTACAGTATGTATCATTTTGTTATTTTGTTGCAACAAACATAATTGTTTTTTTTAATTTAAAGAAACATTTGATGATAAATTTTAAAACAAACAAGTTTTCCAATATTATTAACAATATAACAAGCAATCTTTTAATATGTGGTAATTTTGCAAATTATTTAAAGCTCTTATTTAAAAGATATTTAATCTAATATTCTAATTTTTTTAAACAAAATGATTTTATTTTTCCAAGTAAAAAGTACTGTTTTCACAGTAGAAACCAAGCAAAAATTATCAGATACCAATATTGCAAAACTAAAATGGCTATTTGCCGATGCAAAACAACTTTTAAAAGAAACTATTAATGGCAATTTTATTGGTCCACGTACAGAAATGATTACCCCTTGGAGTACAAATGCTGTAGAAATTACT
>CAYOFS010000131.1:0-5549 GCA_964403095.1 uncultured Flavobacteriaceae bacterium
ATTTCTGCTTCTTTGGCTAAATCTCTAATAATCATAAAAACCATATTCCTTGTTAGCTGTTTCCCTCTGCGATTAAGAAAAATAGTGTCTTCAAAACCCTTTTGCGTTTTTTGATGTATTCTTACTAAATTTATATAATTCGTAATTATTTGCGCTGTATTTACATTTATAGGCACAAAACGTTGCTTATCGCCTTTACCAATAACCCGTACAAAACCTTCTTCAAAAAATAAATCGGATAATTGTAATGTAATTAATTCCGTTACACGTAAGCCACAACCATACAAAATCTCTAACATAGTTTTATTTCGTTCTCCTTGCGGATGTGACAAATCAATTTGAGCAATAATCAAATCAATTTCTTCCGTAGAAATGGTATCAGGTAATTTTCTTCCAATTTTTGGAGCTTCTAATAAATCTGTTGGATTAGTTTTTCTATAATCTTCAAAAATTAAATAGTCAAAAAAACTACGCAATCCTGAGATAATTCTTGATTGCGAACGAGGATTTAATTCTCTCGAAACTTCATAGATAAATTGCTGAATAATAATATCATTAATTTTAATTGGAGAAACCGAAATAGTATTACTTTCTAAAAATAATATCAGTTTTTTAATATCACGTTCATAACTTTCAATAGTATTAGCTGACAAACCCCTTTCTAATTGTAAAAATAAGGCATAATCTTGTATTGCATTTATCCATTTCACAACTCAAAATTACAGTAATAAATTGAGTTATTAAATTTTAATTACCTAATTAAATCATTATTTGTAAATAAAGTAATACTTTTGCAATTAATATCCCTTAAAAAAAAACAAAATGTTACGTAAACTTATTTTCAGTATTCTTATTCTTTGTGTAAGTAATTATGCTACCGCACAAATATATTATGGTTTTAAAATTGGAGCTAACATATCTAACATAAGCGGTGATAATCCGTATAGCGGAATGAAACCTGCTATGCACGCTGGAGCAATTGTTGAAATTACTATATCTGATTTATTTTCTGTTCAACCAGAATTATTATATTCTATGCAAGGTTCTCAACACAAAGATGATGCTTCTCTAAAAAACAACAACCATTATATTACACTACCAGTAATGGTTAAATACTTTATTAACGAAACTATAAGTATTGACGCTGGTCCACAAATTGGCTATTTACTTTTCGCAAAACAAAGCAATGGTTGGGAAGAATGGATAGACACTAAAGACCAGTTAAACGCCTTAGATTACGGCTTTAACCTTGGCGCAAGTTATGAAATGGATAACGGTATGAGTTTCAATCTACGTTATAATTATAACTTTGCAAATATTTATAAAACTATTGAAGGCATAGATTTAAAGGGGAATAATACTACTATTCAACTTTCTCTAGGGTATAAGTTTTATTAAACAACGTTAAATGCTGAATGGTGAATTTAAATAAATTACCCAACAAGCGCAACACACCTATTAAAGTGTCTATTTTTAGGCTTATATGAAAATTTAAAGGACTATTACATATTAATGCAGGTATAAAATACCTGCATTTTTATTTCGTACAAAACAAACTTCTTTTAATTTTTCAACATTTTAGGATTTGCAATCACAAATTCTGTTCTTCTGTTTTGTTCATATTCTAATTCAGAACACTTAACGCTATCTATACATTTATTAATAGGTCGACTTTCTCCAAAACCTCTAGCTATCAAACGTTCTTTGTTGATTCCTTTATTTATGAGATAATTAATTACTTCAACTGCTCTTTTTGAAGATAAATCTAAATTATAACTCTTTAAACCTCTAGAATCAGTATGCGAATCTACTTCAATATTAATTTTATCAAACTCTTTCATCAATTTGACTACTTTATCTAATTCTAATAAAGACTCTTTAGTTAACGTAGCTTTATCTAAATCAAAGTAAATAGGTTTTAAATCTACTAATACTTTTTCTTCAATTATTTTAACTGTTTTATTTTCAATTAATTTTGATGGAACTATTTTAGATAATTCAATTTCATGCTCTTGCATAATAATTGGTTTTTTATCGTTTAAATCTTTTAGTTTAAAAAAGCTTTTTTGATTTTCTGTACAATCATTATTATAAATAATTACCATTTCGGCTAGATCTGTTCTGAAAAAATCACGGGATTTCACTTTATCTACAATAAGATTGCAATCTCCAAAGAATTTCATAGCCTCTTTTCTGAAATTTTTAAATGTTACATAATTAACTCCATCTTTGCTAACCTTATAAGACACATCTATATTGTTATTAATTTCACTCATATTCTCTCTTCCAAAAGATTTATAAAGTTTTACTTTACCTTTAATTAGAGGTATTAATAATTTATATTTCCCTCTTTTTATATCTTTTAAATAGTGAAACTCTCGATAACCTTCTTTAAAAACATACGAAATTATTTTTATCGTAGAGATTGGGATAATTTCTTTTTCTTTAGATTTTTTTCTTTGTTGATACAGATACACATCTGACTTATTTCTTTTACCAAATCCGAATTTTTCTTCTCCATTATTTAGGAGTATTTTAACTTTTGTTAGTTTTAATTGGGCTTGAATTTGTAATCCACTTATTAAAAATACTGCTATAATTAAAATTTTTACTTTCATAATTGTTTTTTTTACGTATAAAATTGTACCATAATAATATATTAATACCAATTCTATTTCAAAATGCGTTAAATAAATTTGAAATATTTTTATTTTTTACAATCTTCAAATTTCAAGCATAGCAATAGCTATGGTTTAAATTTTAAGTGCAGGAAAACGTGAAAAGATAAATAGTTTATAGTGTATTTTGATTTTGAATTGGTATAAACAACCCATTTACAAAATAAACCTCAAAAACCTCTCTTAACGTTTCTTGTATAAGTCATAAATTTATGTTGCTATTTTATTTGACTTACATGAAACGGTAACCAATAACAAATTTAGCATAACCATCAACTCCAATTTCATAATCATCTTCACCAGTATATCCTGTTCTTTTTTCAGAAATTGGTCTACCAAGTGCAAAACCTGATTCTATTAAAAATCCAGAGTCAAAAACCCATTTTTTACCAAACTCAATTCCTACAGCAAAAATATTTCCCTTATAATTATCACTTAGATTTATTTTGGAGGTGTATTTCTTATTATTTTGTCTTAAATAAATACCTCCATACCATCCATCTCCACCGTCATCAGGCGAAAAATAATATTTAGCAACAGCTCTTACACCAAAACCTGATTGTTTTGCATTTGGCACTTTAATAAGCCCTGCATAAGCTTGTCCAAAATATGCGCCAGCAGCCAGCTCAACCCCAAAACTATCGCTTACAACATATTCTCCAGATATTCTTGGGTTACCAAACATTGCCCCTAACGGGTTAATTTTTGCCTCAATTTGCGCATTTGCAAATCCAAAAGTAGCAACTGCTACAAATAACAATATTTTTTTCATAATTTTAAATATTTTGTTTATGATTAATAATGACACAAATATAACATAAATTACCACAACTAACCGAAAGTAGTAATTCTTTAAACGCCTTAGATTACGGCTTTAACCTTGGCGCAAGTTATGAAATGGATAACGGTATGAGTTTCAATCTACGTTATAATTATAACTTTGCAAATATTTATAAAACTATTGAAGGCATAGATTTAAAGGGGAATAATACTACTATTCAACTTTCTCTAGGGTATAAGTTTTATTAACTTTAAAGACATTAGACTTATTAACAATTGATACTCATTTCATCAATTGATAATGAGCTATTTATGTTTTGTATTTGTAATATTAACAATATTTTGTTAATAAACATGTGTTAATTATTAATTTTAATTTATCTTTGCACAATTATTAATCATAAACAAAATATTTAAAATTATGAAAAAATTATTATTCGCTGCAGCAATTGCAGCATTTACAATGACAAGTGTTAACGCACAACAATTTGGAGCTAAAGCAGGTTTAAATATGGCTACTGTAGTTGGTGATAATACTGACAATAATAAAATGGTAACATCTTTTCATGTTGGCGCTGTTGCTGAATTTGAAATTAACGATCAGTTTTCATTCCAACCTGAATTAGTATATTCAATGCAAGGAACGAAAGTAGAATATACTCTACTTGGTCAAGAAATAGAATCAAGCATCGAAATTAGCTACATAAACATACCTCTTATGGCAAAGTATTATGTAACTGAAGAGCTTAGCTTACAAGCTGGACCTCAAATAGGTTTTTTAATGAGCGCAGAATCAAAATCTGGTAGCACAACTAGTGATATTAAAGATGAAACCAAGAATGTTGATTTTGGTTTAAATTTTGGTCTTGGATATAAAATGGACAATGGTTTATTCTTTGACGCAAGATACAATTTAGGTTTAAGTGACCTTGTAGATGAAAGAGCAAATGGTGATGATGACAAAATATCAAATGCTGTAATCCAATTATCTATTGGATATAATTTCGACTTATAATAAAACACGAACTAAATTATAAAAAAGAGGCTTTTCTTTAAGAAAAGCCTCTTTTTTTATGCAAAAACATTTCATACCTTTACCAAATGAAACTATGCATAATAAACGGTCCAAATTTAAACTTGCTTGGCAAGAGAGAAACTACCATTTATGGTAAGGAAACCTTTCAAGATTATTTTAAGTCTTTACAGAAAATTTACCCAAAAATAGAACTAAGTTATTTTCAAAGTAATATTGAAGGAGAGATTATAGATAAATTACAGCAAATTGGTTTTGATTATGATGGTATTATATTAAATGCGGCTGCTTATACACATACTTCAATCGGAATTGCAGATGCTGTAAAAGCAATTGAAACACCAGTTATAGAAGTGCATATTTCTAATGTTACTAATAGAGAAAGTTTCAGACATAATTCATATATTGCGCCATACTGTAAAGGTGTTATTTTAGGTTTTGGCTTGGATAGTTATCGTTTGGCAGTAGAGTCCCATCTTCTGTCTTCCCTAAGGGAAGAAACTTAAAATAGATTATTGATGAAAATTTAATTAAACAAGTAAATAAAATCTGTGGCCAAAGAAGAACAAGTAATATTAGTAAACGCAAAAGATGAAAAAATTGGCTTAATGCCAAAAATGGAAGCGCATGAAAAAGCCGTTTTACATAGAGCTTTTTCGGTTTTTGTTTTTAATGATAAAGGAGAATTACTTTTGCAAAAAAGAGCTGCGCATAAATACCATTCGCCTAATCAATGGACAAACACCTGTTGTAGTCATCAAAGAGATGGCGAAACAAATATAGAGGCTGGGAAAAGACGTTTGTTTGAAGAAATGGGTTTTGAATGTGAGCTGGAAGAAAAATTTAATTTCATCTACAAAGCGCCATTTGATAATGGATTAACCGAGCATGAATTAGACCATGTAATGATTGGTTACTCCAATAAAAACCCAATTATAAACCCAGAAGAAGTAGACGATTTCTGCTGGAAATCAATTAATGGCATAGAAATTGAAATAAGAGATAATCCAGATAAATATACCGTTTGGTTTAAAATAATTTTTAAAGAGTATTTGGAG
>CAYOFS010000132.1:0-5520 GCA_964403095.1 uncultured Flavobacteriaceae bacterium
AATGTCTACTATGCCAGAAAAACGGATTCTTCATTTATTAAATATGTCTTCTAAAGGAACTTTAATGGAAACTTTAGGGATAGTTTATACAGAAGTAGGTGTAGATTACTTGGTAGCGACAATGCCAATTACCGAAAAAGTACTTCAGCCAAATGGGTTGTTGCATGGTGGTGCTTCTGTCGCTCTTGCAGAAACTTTAGGAGGTGCAGCATCTCATCTTTTTGTTGATAATGGAGAGCATGAAATTAGAGGTATTGAAATTACAGCAAATCATTTAAAAGGGAAACGTGAAGGTATTGTTAAGGCAACTGCTAAGATAATTAATCAAGGTAAGACCTTACACCTTTGGGAAATTAGAATTGAAGATGAAGAAGGTAGTTTATTGTCACTTTGTAAATTAACCAATATTGTCCTCGATAAAAAAACAATAAAGAGTTGATGTTTGATGAGACTTTAAGTAACGTTTTATCTAATTTAAGGCTTGCTTATGAGCAAAAAAAACCATTTATTTTTTATCGAAAACCTAATGAGTTGGATGTTTTTGAAATAACGCAGCAAGATGACAGCATTCGTTTTTTAGAAAATTTCAATCAAAAAGGATTTGTTTTTGCACCTTTTAATTCTAACGAAAAAGCTATTTTCTTTCCTTTAGATAAATCGAGTTTTTTTAAACATAGCTATAAAGCTACTTCCTTAAATGAAATAAATAATAATAATTTCACTAATCCTTCTGAAAAAAACAAGCATGTTGAGTTAGTAAAAAAAGGAATTGATTTTATAAAAGGGAAGCATGCTTCAAAGATTGTTTTATCACGTAAAAAAAATATTTATGTAGAACAATTTGATATCGTTAAAACATTTGAAAATTTATTAAATAAATACACATCAGCATTTGTATATGTGTGGTATCATCCTAAAATTGGTTTATGGTTAGGTGCAACTCCAGAAACTTTAGTGCAAACAAAAAATAATAATTTTAAAACAATGTCGCTTGCAGGTACACAAGTTTATAACAATAGTTTAGAGGTTGATTGGAAAAGTAAAGAGCTTGTTGAGCATCAAATTGTAACTAATTATATTGTGTCGAAATTGTTAGCAATAAATATTAATTGTAGTGTAAAAGATACGGAAACAGTTAAAGCAGGTAATTTAGTACATTTAAAAGCAGTTATTTCTGGAAGATTAAAAAATAAATTTCAACTAGGTGATTTAATTAAAGCATTACATCCAACTCCAGCTATTTGTGGAGTTCCTAAAGAAATAGCAAAAGAATTTATCCTTAAAAATGAATCATATAAAAGATTATATTACACGGGTTATTTAGGCGAATTGAATTTCGAAAAGGATAATCGTAAACAAAAAAACAACAAAAGAAATATTGAAAATCACGCATATAATTTTAAAGAAACTCAAAGTAATTTATTTGTAAATTTAAGATGTATGGAAGTACAAAATAAATCATTAAATATATATGTTGGCGGAGGAATAACGAAAGATAGTAATCCTGAAAAAGAATACTTAGAAACGGTTGCTAAAGCAGAAGTTATGGAGTCTGTTATTGTGTGATTTTTATCCTAAACCAACATCCATTGTCATCATTACAATAAAACCTATTATGAATCCCATTGTGGCAATATCGGTATATTTATCTTGTTGAGTTTCTGGTATTACCTCTTCTACAACAACAAATATCATTGCGCCAGCAGCAAAAGCCAAAGCATAAGGTAAAATAGGTTGGAAAGTCATTACAGAATAAGCGCCAATTACAGCGGCAACAGGTTCAACAATAGCCGATAATTGTCCGTACCAAAAACTCTTTCTTCTACTTAAACCTTGTCTTCTTAAAGGCATCGAAACAGCAAATCCTTCAGGGAAATTTTGTAAACCAATTCCGATAGCCAAAGCAACAGCGCCACCAATTGTTGCACCATCAAACCCAGCAGCAACACCACCAAATAACACACCAATAGCTAAGCCTTCTGGTATATTGTGTAATGTAATTGCCAATACTAATAAGATAGATTTGTGCCAAGGCGTTTTAATACCTTCCGTTTCTTTAAAATTAATATGCATGTGTGGTAGTATCTTGTCTAATCCGAATAAAAATATTGCGCCTAAAAAAAAACCAATAGCGGCCGGAATAACTTTCATAAAACCATCGCCTTCACTCATTTCGATTGCAGGTGCTAGTAAACTCCAAAAACTTGCAGCAACCATAACGCCACCAGTAAAACCTAGCATACCGTCAAAAAAAGCACGATTCATTGTTTTGAAAAAGAAGACTAAAGATGCTCCAAGAGCAGTAAGTCCCCAAGTAAAAAGCGTTGCGTATAAAGCAGCTAAAACTGGATCGATACTTTCTAAATATGAAATAACTTGTTGCAACATAGTGATGTATTTTAATGCAAATATAAACAAGTTAGATTAGACTAACAATTTATTTTTGATTTTTTATAAAATTTACTGGTTCTACTGCAAATTTGGTGGATTAAAAATATAGAATAAAATTTTAAAAGATGACTTTTAAAAGGCACTCGAAAGATAATGGTAAAATTTGAAATAAGTCATCGCAAATTTTTTTGCTTTCCGTTGGTAAGCGTAAAATCATGAGTTCATAAAATTTATGATTATGCTTTGTAAGCTTGTCTCAATATTTTTAAGATTTGTTCATTTTTTCATCAATAAAAAAATGAATAAATATGATATTAAAATAAGTAATCAGAATTAGAGTTTAATATAAATTCACATTATTCAAATAATTCATTGTAGCTTTGTTTTTTATTTGATATAATTAATTTTTATAATGATTTATTCCAAAATAGTATTAGCACAGTTAATTACCCATCTTTGTGAAAGGCATGAGATTGAGACGGCAATTATTTCTCCAGGCTCTAGAAATGCACCTTTAATTATAGGTTTTAATAACAATACTAAAATAAATGTTTTAAGTATTGTTGATGAGCGTTCTGCAGCTTTTTTTGCTTTAGGAATTGCACAGCAAACCCAAAAACCAGTTGCCTTAGTTTGCACTTCAGGCTCTGCTTTGTTGAATTATTATCCTGCAATTGCCGAGGCGTATTTTAGTAATATTCCATTAATTATTTTATCAGCTGATAGACCAAAACATCTATTAAATATTGGAGATGGACAAACTATTAATCAAAGAAATGTATTTAAAAATCATATATTAATGTCTGTTAATTTGACAGAGGATATTGACCATAAATTTTTGAAGCAAAATACGCATATTGCTAATAAGGCTTTTGAAACGGCAATTAGTAAAAAAGGACCAATCCATATTAATATTCCTTTTGATGAGCCACTTTACGAAACAACAACAACGCCAATTGTTTTTCCTAAGGAAGAGCATGTTGAAATGAAAAGTCTTTTAACGGAAAAACCTTTAGATGTAGACGAATTAACTGTTTTTGCAAATAAATGGAATGAGTCCTCAAAAAAAATGGTTTTAATAGGCGTTAATTTTCCATCGGAATTAATACAAACTCAGGTAAATCACCTTTTAAAAGATGAAAGTGTTATTGTACTTACCGAAACGACATCGAATATTTATCACACAAAAATTATTAATGGTATTGATAAATTGATTGCTCCACTATCCGAAAAAGAAAAAAAGGCATTAAAACCTGATATTCTATTGACTTTTGGCGGTATGATTGTATCAAAAAAAATAAAACAATATTTACGTGAATTTCAACCTAAAACACATTGGCATGTATCTGAAAAACAAGCCTTAGATACGTATCATTGCTTAACACATCATTTTAAAATATCGGCTGAATTATTTTTTAGTCAGTTTTTCTTTTTGACAAAGGAAGTCGAGAGTAATTATCAATCGCTGATTTTGAAAATGAATCTTAAACGTGCTAATAATCATGAAAATTATATGGAATCAGCGCCGTTTTCTGATTTAAAAGTGTTTGATACTATTGTAAAATATATTCCTAAAAAGTATAATTTACAATTAGCAAACAGTTCTATTGTAAGGTATTCTCAATTATTTAATATTGATAGTAGTATAAATGTATTTTGTAATAGAGGTGCAAGCGGAATTGATGGTAGTACTTCTACTGCTGTTGGAGCTGCTTATGCTTCGGATAAAAAAACACTTTTTATTACGGGTGATATTAGCTTTTTTTACGATAGTAATGCTTTTTGGAATAATTATATTAAAGCTGATTTAAGAGTGGTAATTATAAATAATGCAGGTGGCGGAATTTTCCGATTCATTCCTGGTCCGCAAACAACGAATGCACTAGATTGTTTTGAAACTACACATAGTTTAACGGCAGAGAGTTTATGTAAAATGCATGGCGTAAAATACTTAAAATCTAATTCAATTACTGATTTAGAAAAAACTTTAAAAACGTTTTATAATAAAAGTACAAAGGCAAAAGTATTGGAAATCTTTACTCCAAAAAACAAAAATGATGTTATTCTTAAAAAATATTTTAAAGAATTGAGTAAGTAAAATTAACTATTAAATTTATTTTTCAAATCATCAATAGTAAAACCAGTTCCGTTCATTTTATCTTTTATTTGCTTTAATACTTTTTTTGTGTAAAGTGGGAAGTCTGCTTTTTGTATCCAGTTAAAATATCCTTTATCTTTATTTAAAACATCGGTTACTTTTTGACCTTTATATTTACCGAAAGAGAAAATTTCCTCTTCCTCTTCATTAAATAAAAGAAAACCAGCAAAATCCGCTCTTTTTGTGTGATGAGAAAATGAAGATAATTGTTTCATATCATTTTCTAAATCATCATATTTTTCAATTTGAGCCAAAAATATTTCATAAGTAGCATTAGTGTCAGCTTCAGCTGAATGCGCATCGGTTAGATCTTTACCACAATAAAATTGATATCCAGCAGTTAATGTGCGTTGTTCTTTTTTATGAAAAATGGTTTGTACATCAATAGCTAATCTATCTTTCATTGAAAAATCAAAACCTGTACGTAACATTTCTTCTGCCAATAAAGGAATGTCAAATCTATTAGAATTGAATCCTGCCAAATCACAACCTTCAATCATTTTAATAATTGCAGGAGCCAGTTCTTTAAAAGTAGGTTCTGTTACTACTTTTTCATTAGTGATACCATGAATTTCACTTGATTCCTTGGGGATTTCCATTTCAGGATTTACCAACCATGTTTTGCTCTCTTTATTCCCATTTGGAAGAATTTTAAGTATAGAAATCTCTACAACTCTATCTTTTACTATGTTAATGCCTGTGGTTTCTAAATCGAAAAATACTAAAGGTTTTTTTAAGTTTAATTTCATGTGTTCATTTTTATTGTTTAATTCGGAACATGGTACATTCATATTGATTATTTTGATTTGGTATCAAATTTAATATTTTGAATGTTTCATGTGTTCATTTTTATTGTTTAATTCGGAACATGGTACATTCATATTGATTATTTTGATTTGGTATCAAATTTAATATTTTGAATGTTTCATGTGTTCATTTTTATTGTTTAATTCGGAACATGGTACATTCAT
>CAYOFS010000133.1:0-5517 GCA_964403095.1 uncultured Flavobacteriaceae bacterium
CAAAATATGATATTAAAACTAAGGTTTTCCACTAAATTTGCAGTAGAACCTAAATTATTTATCTTTTCACGTTTTCCTGCACTTAAAATTTAAACCATAGCTATTACTATACTTGAAATTTGAAGATTGTAAAACATAAAAATACTTCAAATTTATTTAGCTTATTTTGAAATAGAGTTGTTATAAAATAGGTAATTTGTAAAAAGCTAAACATATTCATTCCTAAATTGACTTTACTTTTAACAACATCACTTGTCATTTTAAAATCATAGACAAATAAATCAGGATTCTTTTTTTTGTCCTTAAAGTATATTTCAGGTATATTTTCTATTGACATCTGGATTTTTTTAGCTTTAAGGTAACTTTTATATGTAAGTTGAAAATCTTGTATTGTTTGGCAACTATCTGTATTGCTTCATAAACGGTAATGCAATTTTAACTAGAGCTAGTCTGCTTAATTATTAAGTAATGGCTTGTTTCTTAAATTTATTTATGAAATTCTTTATTGGTGTAATAAATAAATCAAAATCAAAATCAAAAACACTTTTATCTTTAATAGCTCTAAAGTTTAGGTAAATACCAAAAGGCATCATTATCATTGAAGGAAGCCAAGCGCCAACCCAAGGTGAGATTTTTCCAGTATCTGCCATTCCAGTTGATAACACGCCTAAAAAATGATAAACAACATATATTACCACAGCAGTAATTAAAGGTACGCCAAAACCTCCTTTTCTAATAATTGAACCTAAAGGAGCGCCAATTAAAAATAAAATTAAACAAGCAAAAGATGCTGCAATTCTATTGTGATACTCCACTTGAAAGGTTTTAATTTTTAATATTCGGTCTTTAAATCTTTTTTTACTACTTTTTATATTAGACAAGGTATAGTTAGCAGTTGAAACGGTACGTTGAAATATTTTTAATTTATTATTATCGGTAAATTCATTTAAAATAGTAGTGAATTTTTCCGATTTTACAAATGTAGTATCTTTATATAGCTTACTTGCTTTTACATCATTATAATATTTTTTCTTACTGCTATTTATTTGTTTTTCTAAGGGTTTTTTCTCTTTGGCAACTTTTTCTTTTAGTTGATCAAGACGCATCATTTGTTTTTTCTGATCGTATTTTTTATCAGTTCCCATATCATCAAGTCCAGAAATGTCAAAATTTATTTGGTGCTCGTCAAATTGAGAGTTTACAAAAGGCATGTTATCTTTTTTTAAACTTATATGTCGTTTTGCAATAATATCTTTATAGTAATGTCCGTCTTTTAAAACTAAAGTCATGTATTTACTGTTTGGTGTGGATAATATTTCACCATATTTTGACGTTATGACTACATTATTATATTTTTTTTCGGTTAAATCATATATAATAACATCTTTTAGTAAATTTTTCTTTTCGCCATATTTTTCTGAAAACTTAATACTGTAACCTGTAATATCTGTATTAAAAGAACCTGCAACTAATGCCATTGCGGGTTGTTTTTTACGCATATTAACCATTAAATTAATTGATTCAAATGAGGCAAAAGGAAAAACATAATTTAAAAATAAAAAATTCAAACCACTTAGAACAACCATTGAAATTGCTAAGGGTTTTAATAATCTGAAAAGAGAAATTCCCGCAGACTTGATAGCGGCATACTCATAATTTTCAGAAAGGTTTCCAAGTGCCATGATAGATGACAGCAAAATACCGATTGGCAAAGCTTTTGGTGTTACCATAAGTGCGGTATATCCTAAATATTTCAGAATAACCATTGTACTAAGACCTTTACCAGAAATTTTATCGAGCGATTGCCAAATAGTAAGTATAACTAAAACAAAAAGAACCACTAAGAAAGTGGCTAAAAAAGGAGTAATGAATCTTTTAATTAAATATTTATCTAATATCTTCATTATTAACACTTGTAAAACGAGCTGTAAAAAACAACTCGTTATTAGTTATAAGGCTATAAGTCATTTATAATATAACCTTCTGCTTCATATTTTTGTCTATTAAACTCAAACATTTTATCTGTCAACTCTATATTTGGCTTAAATTTCGAAATGGTCAAGGTAATATTTGTGCCATTTTTTCCAACTTGGATAAGTTTATAGATGTTTTTAGTTTTGCTGTCTATGCCCAAAAGTACATACTTCATTTCAGAATCACTAGCAATTGGCATAAGTTTAACAAACTGAATTTTTCTACCATTTACATTTTGTAAGATATCCCAATTATAATTATAACCTTCTTTATAAAAAGAAAAGAATTTTGCAGGTGTTATTTCATCCTCATCTTCAGGGTCTGAAATGTTTACTTCTTCATCTTCTGGATTGATTAAGTAATTTTTTGTTCCGTCAAAAATAGTAGTTGTTCCTAAAAAATTGACACTGTATTTATTGCCTTTTAAAATAGCAGTACCTTTAGTTTCTTGGCGTACGTCTTCTTCTAAATTTACTAAGGTATTTTTAAATTCTACACTTAATGTTTTGTATGATTTCATTTTAGTAGAAACGTCGTCTAATAATTTTTTTGCTTTAGCATCATCTTGAGCAAAGCTAGTTGAAATCCCAATAAATAAGGTAATTAAAATAAGTACTTTTTTCATGTGTGTGAATTTGTTTAATCGTTGAGTTGTTTAATTGTTATAATTTTTCATTTTTCAATAATTCTTCAAGAGCTAAAACATCTGATACTAAAACCTCTCTAGCTTTACTGCCTTGAAATTGACCTACAATGCCTGCAGCTTCTAATTGGTCAATAATTCTACCAGCTCTATTGTAACCTAATTTCAATTTTCTTTGTATTAATGAGGCTGATCCTTGTTGTGCATTTACAATAACGTAAGCAGCTTCTTCAAATAATTTATCTCTATCTGCTATATCAACATCAATACTTGTGCCACTTTCATCACTAACATATTCGGGTAATAAATAGGCACTATTATATGCACGTTGAGAACCAATAAAATCGGTTATTCTTTCTACTTCGGGTGTATCAACAAAGGCACATTGAATTCGTACAATTTCGTTTCCTGTTGACACTAACATATCACCACGACCAATTAATTGATCGGCTCCAGAGGCGTCTAAAATGGTTCTTGAGTCAATTTTTGATGTTACTCTAAAGGCAGCTCTTGTAGGAAAATTGGCTTTAATAATACCAGTAATTACATTTACCGATGGTCTTTGAGTTGCAACAATTAAATGAATTCCAATTGCTCTTGCTAGTTGTGCTAATCGAGCAATAGGTGTTTCTACTTCTTTACCAGCAGTCATGATTAAATCGGCAAATTCATCAATAACTACAACTATGTATGGAAGAAAACGATGTCCGTTTTCAGGATTTAGTTTTCGCTGTTTGAATTTTGTATTATATTCTTTAATATTCCTTACAAAAGCATTTTTAAGTAAGTCATATCGGTCATCCATTTCAATACAAAGGGAATTTAATGTGTTTACTACTTTTGTGGTATCGGTAATAATTGCTTCTTCTAAATCGGGTAATTTTGCTAAATAATGTCTTTCAATTTTATTAAACAAGGTAAGTTCCACCTTTTTAGGATCAATAAGAATAAATTTAACTTCCGCAGGATGTTTTTTGTATAAAAGCGAAGTAAGTACGGCGTTTAAACCAACTGATTTACCTTGTCCTGTTGCTCCAGCCATTAATAAGTGAGGCATTTTTGCTAGATCAGCTACAAATGTTTCATTGGATATTGTTTTACCAAAAGCAATTGGAAGTTCCATTTTAGAATTTTGAAAAACACTTGATGCTATTGCAGATCGCATAGAAACAATCGTTGCATTTTTATTAGGGACTTCAATACCAATTGTTCCTTTACCAGGCATTGGTGCAATAATTCGTATTCCTAATGCGGCTAGTGATAGTGCAATATCATCTTCTAGGTTCTTTATTTTAGAAATTCTAACACCTGCTTCTGGAATAATTTCATATAAAGTAATGGTTGGACCAACCATTGCTTTGATACTTTTAATACCAATTTTATAATCGTTTAGTGTTTGAACAATTTTATTTTTATTGACTTCTAATTCTTCTTTATTAATGGTGATTATTTCTGTGCCATAGTCTTTTAATAAGTCTAAGGTTGGAAATTTAAAATCGGATAATTCTAAGGTAGGATCAAATTCGCCAAAATCTTCTACTAATTTATTTGATAAATTTTCCACTACATTTTCTTCTTCAATAGGTGCTTTTACCTCAATGGCTAGATCTTTTCGAGTATCAATTTCAATAGATTTTTCTGGCTGACTAATGTTTACAGTGAAATCGTCTTTTATTGGTGTTTCAGTTTTAACTGATGAAATAATATCAAGCTCAGTATGTTTTAACGGACTGAGTTTTTCTGTATTCATATTTGTTGTTGTGTCATAAGCTTGGTCAGTAGCTTTTTTCTCTACGGTTTGATTTTTATTACTTGAAACTTCGCCAATATTTGATTTTTTTAAGTTAATAGTTTTTGGTTGCCATTTTAATTTATATATAAGGTAGAGTAGTGCTGTTAATACTAAAAGTAAGATAACTCCAATTTTACCAATATAAATTTGTAAAAAATCATTTGTTTCAAATCCAACTATACCAGATAGTAATGTGTTTTCAAGATTAATAACAGCTAATAGTAGCGAACTCCAAATCATTAATAATATAGACCAAAAAACAATTTTTCTTATCTTTTTTAAAGGGATTGCAATGATTAAAAAAAGACCTAAAAGAAAAACTAATATAGGGATTATAAAAGCAGATATACCAAAGCCTTTATATATAAAAAAGTGGCTAATACTCGCACCTATTTTGCTTAAGCCATTTTTTGCATGAGCAGTTTTGTCTGTCAATTGGGATAAAATACTTTGATCTTCAAACCAATGTGAATAGAAAGATAAAAATGCTCCAAGTAGCCAGAATGAAAAAAGCACTAAAAAAACACCAAAACCTAAATGAGTTTGTTTGTTTTTAAAAAAAGCACTTGTTTTCTTTTCTTTTTTTATTGATATTTTTTTTTTCTTAGCCATAAAATAAAAATCTATATAAATTTTGGAGTATATATTATTAAACCAATAATAAATGCAATTATTGCAGCAAAAGTTGCTGCTCCAGCGGAAATATCTTTAATGAATCCAATCCTTTCGTGGTATTCAACATGAACAAAGTCACATAATTTTTCAATACCAGTATTTAAAGATTCGGCAACTAGAACCATGCCAATAGCTAGTAATTGAAACATCCATTCTATTGCTGATATATCCATTACAAAGCCTAAAATAGTAACTAAAACACCTAAAGAAAACTGAACGATTATACTGTGTTCTGTTGTGAGTAATAAATACGCACCTTTAAATGCAAATTTTAAACTTCTTATTCTGCCTTTTAAAAAGCTATCGTTTGGGTTCTTCATAAATAAAAAAGATGAACTCCAAAAGTACATAAATATTTTAATTTATTAATGTAGCAATGTGTTTTAATGTAAGAATTATTACAATCTAATATCTATGTTGAATTTTAGGTTGT
>CAYOFS010000134.1:0-5510 GCA_964403095.1 uncultured Flavobacteriaceae bacterium
ATAAAAGGACGTGTTAATTGTCCTATTAAAAAACATTTCGGAAGAATAAAACTTTCGCCATTATCAATGTGGTTTTTGTACAAATCTCCGTAATGAAAAATTAATTTCATTGTTCCGTCAGGTACGATAGTGTTTATTGTTGGTGTTTTATCTTTCTGACCTTCCAATGTCCAATAGCATTTGACAAATTCCGCCAATTCGCTGTTTGGCTCAAATATTTGTGGTTTCATTGGATTTTTTTTAAATGACCGCTAACATTGTTAAATGGTTATGCTTGCAGGTTAATAAATAAGGTATTTACTTCTTACTTTTTTAAATTTTTCTATATCTCGAGACCAATCCTTTCTAATTTCTCTATACGTATAACCTTGTTCAATTTGTTTTTGTAATTTTTTTGTTCCTGCTAGTTTTGTGAAAAATGGATTAAAAAAAGTAGATTTGTCTTTTGTGCTAACATAAGCTTCAATTAGCCATTCTAGATTTAGTAAGTTTAATTTTTTATTATTTCTTAAATCAATTCCATTACAAATTTCACCATTGTGTTTAGGGTTTTTAGCGCCAAAATTAGGTTTAGGTGTAAACTCAAATGGATTATATTCTTTATCTAAAAAAGGAGAACCGTAAATTTGAAACTGTATTTTAGTACCTCTACCACAGCTTACATTTGTACCTTCAAAAAATGCAAGACTAGGATATAAATTGATAGACGTACTATTTGGTAAGTTTGGAGATGGTTTTATAGGTAAATCATATACAGTTTGATGATTATAATTTTTCAAAGCGATTACTTTTAAATCACATTGAATGCCATTTTTCAGCCATTTTTCGCCATTAATCATTTGAGCATATTCGCCAATAGTCATTCCGTAAACTAATGGTACAGAATGCATGCCAACAAAAGAGCTATGTTCTTTTTCTAGCATTGGTCCATCAACATAATGCGCATTTGGATTTGGTCTATCTAACACTATTAATTGGATGTTGTTTTCAGCACAAGCCTCCATAACATAATGTAGTGTAGAGATATAGGTGTAAAAGCGCACGCCAACATCTTGAATATCAAATACTATAATGTCAATATTTTTTAATTGCTTTTTGCTTGGTTTTTTGTTCTTTCCGTAAAGCGAAATAATAGCTAATCCAGATTTGGCGTCAATACCATTTTTAATGTGTTCACCAGCATCTGCTTTACCTCTAAAACCATGTTCGGGTGCAAAAACTCGTTGTAATTTATTGGGGAATTTTTCATTTAAAAAATCAACCAAATGCGTATTATTAAGCAACATAGAAGTTTGATTAGCAACAATAGCAATTTTTTTATCGTTTAATAAAGATAAATATTTTTCCAATCTATCTGCGCCAACAATAATAGTATTAGTAATCTCTTTATTTTCTACTATCGTTTCTGTTTTTTCTTGTGTCTTGTTTCTTGTTTTTTGTTTCTTTTTACCACTTTTGCAAGAAACCATTAAAAGAGAAATAATAAACCAAATAAAAAAAGTACTTTTGAATCGAATATTTAATATCATTATAATTGAATTACGAATTATTTATAGCAAAGCGATTAATCGCTAATAAGAAGAGTAAAAATAGTATTTCTTCGTCAATTATAAAAATTGCAATTGTCTCCATTGCGGTAAGTATGATTGTGATGATAATTTCTATTTCAACTGGTATTGGTTTAAAAAACAAAATTAAAGAAAAATTATCAAGTTTAAACGGTCATATTGTAATTAATAAATTTGATGTAAATAATGTGTTTTCTTTTACAAAACCCATAGATAAAAACCAAAATTTCTATCCTTCTTTTGATAAGGTTGATGGGATAAAACACGTTCAGGTATTTGCAACTAAAACAGGAATTATTCGTACCGAAAAAGATTTTGATTCGGCTATTTTTAAAGGAGTTGGACAAGATTATGATTGGACTTTTTTTGAAGAATATTTAGAAGAAGGCAAAGTATTGACGTTTACAGAAAAGCAAACCAATGAAGTACTTATTTCTAAAATGATGGCTAGTAGATTAGACTTAAAAGTTGGTGATAAGTTTAATATGTGGTTTGTTAAAAATATAGATTCCGAAATTCAAAGTTTGTCCACTAAAGGAATTAAAGCAAATTCTAAAGGTAGAGGATTAACAGTAGCTGGAATTTTTAATACAGGCGTAATAGATTTTGATAAACTATTTGTAATTGGTGATATAAAGCTGGTGCAAAGATTAAATAAATGGAAAGCAAATCAAGTTGGAGGTTTTGAAATATTTTTAAATGATTTTGATCAACTACAACTAAAAGAACGTCAGGTTTATGAAAACATTGATCCTAAATTAAATTCCATTTCAATAGCCGATAAAAATAGCGGATTATTTGAATGGTTAGATATGTTTGATATAAATATTAGATTAATTATTATTATTATGATAATCATTGCAGGTATTAATATGATTACCGCTTTATTGGTTTTGATTTTAGAAAGAACACAAATGATAGGAATATTAAAATCCTTAGGAAATAGCAATAGAAGTATTCAAAAAATATTTTTGTATAACGCAGCATATCTAATTGTTAAAGGCTTGTTTTGGGGAAACCTTATCGGAATTAGTTTATTGTTAATTCAGCAATATTTTGGCGTGATAACATTAGATCCAGAAAATTATTTTGTAAATAAAGCACCAGTATATATAAATTTAGGGTATATTTTATTGTTAAATTTTGGGACTTTAATTCTGTGTTTAGTTATGTTAATAATCCCTACATTTATGGTAAGTAAAATCAATCCTGTTAAATCAATTAAATTTAATTAAAATGAAGAAAATTGTACTAGTAATATCTGCATTATTGTTATTCACGAATTGTATTTCCGATTCGAAAAAAAAACCAGTAAAGCAAAATAAAACAGCAGTAATTGTAAAAGAAAAAAAACAATATAAAAAGCAAAAAGTAGGCGTAAACAATACTTATGATGCACTTTTAAAACGCACAACAAATTTTGCTAATAATTTAGATTTTGATTTGACATATATTCGTGAAAAAGGATTTAAAGATAAAAAATATCTCGCCGAATTTTTAGGTTTGTATTGGAAACTTCATAAAGCTTTAAAAACAAAAGAAGCAAGAGCTAAATTACGTAAAAGACTAATGCCTTTTTATCAAGAAACACTTGAGCCAAATTACCATAATATGAATGAAGTAGATGATAGGTTATTTAAAGCAAATAGCATGTCATATATGCGTATTATGTGGTTGTTGCAAGAGTTGAATTTTGATATTTCGTTACATAAAAAAGAATTAGTAAAAGTGCAAAAGAGAATGGATGACCACATGAAAATTCGCGGACCTTGGCAGCGAGCAGTTTTTGATAAATATTATGATTTCTTCAACATAAAAAAACCAGCAGCTTTAAATAATGCAAAAAAAATCAAAGGTCCAATAACAGCTAAACAACCTATTACTTATTATAAAAGAACTCAAGCGTATAATATCACACATTTTGTTTTTGCAGCGTATGATTACGGTAAAAAACAAACGCAAAATAGATTTAGTAGAGCGGATATTAATTATTTAAAAGAAATATTGCCGCAAATAATTACAAAATTTGAATTAAAACGTAATGATGACTTGGTAGGTGAATTACTTACATGCCAAATTTTAATAGGCGATACAGAAACAAGTGCATTTAAAAAATCGTACAAACGCTTAATGTCTAGACAAAACTTAGATGGTTCATTTGGTGCTTATGAAAAACACCGTAAAAAAATTGGTAATGATGTTGAATTTCGTACCTATCTACATACAACACTAGTTTGTTTTGAAACTTTTGTGGAATTTGAAGAAAGAAAAAATGTTTTTAATTAATCATTGATAAGTATTTGGTATTAAAAAACCACAATTCAATATTTAAAATTTAATCACTAATTTTGCAATACAAATAAAGGATTTAACAAATACATATAAAAAAATGAAATACGATATAATAATAATTGGTTCAGGACCTGGAGGATATGTTACTGCAATTAGAGCTTCACAATTAGGCTTTAAAGTAGCAGTTGTTGAAAAGGAACACTTAGGAGGAATATGTTTAAATTGGGGTTGTATTCCAACAAAAGCATTATTAAAATCAGCGCAAGTTTATGATTATTTAAAACATGTAGATGCTTACGGATTAAAAGCAGAAAATATAGATAAAGATTTTCTTGCTGTTGTAAAACGTAGTAGAAATGTTGCCGATGGAATGAGTAAAGGTGTTCAGTTCTTAATGAAGAAAAATAAAATCGATATTATTGATGGTTTTGGTAAAGTGAAAACTGGTAAAAAAGTTGACGTAACCGATGCAAATGGAAACACTACAGAATATAGTGCAGACCATATTATTATTGCAACAGGAGCAAGATCAAGAGAACTGCCTTTTATGCCAATCGATGGGAAAAAAGTAATAGGTTATCGAGGTGCTTTAGCTCTATCAAAGCAACCTAAGAAAATGATTATTGTTGGTTCAGGAGCAATAGGAGTAGAGTTCGCTTATTTCTATAATGCTATGGGAACAGAAGTAACAATTATTGAATATCTACCAAAAATTGTTCCTTTAGAAGATGACGATGTGTCAAAACAATTTGAACGTTCATTAAAGAAACAAGGCATTAAAATACTGACTAATTCTAGCGTTACTTCAGTTGATGTATCTGGTAAAGGAGTAAAAGCAACCGTAAAAACTAAAAAAGGAGAGGAAGTTTTAGAAGCCGATATATTATTATCAGCTGTTGGAATTAAATCCAATATTGAGAATATAGGGTTAGAAGATGTTGGAATTGTAGTTGATAAAGACAAGATTTTAGTAAATAACTTTTATCAAACTAATTTACCTGGTTATTATGCAATTGGTGATGTTGTTCCTGGTCCAGCATTGGCTCACGTGGCTTCTGCCGAAGGAATCACTTGTGTAGAAAAAATAGCTGGTTTACATGCCGAAAAAATTGATTATGGAAATATTCCAGGTTGTACTTACGCAACACCCGAAATTGCAAGTGTTGGTTTAACCGAATCACAATGTAAAGAACAAGGCTTAGATGTTAAGATTGGAAAATTTCCATTTTCAGCATCTGGTAAAGCAACTGCAGCAGGAACAACTGATGGATTTGTAAAAGTAATTTTTGATGCTAAATATGGCGAATGGCTAGGTTGTCACATGATTGGAGCAGGAGTAACCGATATGATTGCCGAAGCGGTTCTAGGCAGAAAACTAGAAACAACAGGTCACGAAGTTTTAAAAACAATTCATCCACATCCAACAATGAGTGAGGCAGTTATGGAAGCTGTAGCCGATGCCTATGGTGAGGTTATTCATTTGTAAATGGTGTAAGGAACGTAAATAATTAAAAAAAGAAGAAGATTGTTTATTCGTATATACGTAATGTTAGAGTGCATTAAAACGAAACCTGAAAATTAATGGGAAAAAGAATTAAACCAAAACCAATTACGATTAAAAAGGCTAATGAATTTGTAAAAGAATTTCAC
>CAYOFS010000135.1:0-5493 GCA_964403095.1 uncultured Flavobacteriaceae bacterium
CGCAAGAGTTAATGCTCAATGCTGTGGAAGATATGATTTTTAAAGAAGAAAAAATTCTTTGGCCTACAAGTTTAGATTTATTAGATACAGAAGATTGGATAAAAATACGAGAAGGCGAAGAAGAAGCTGGCTATTGTTTAATAGATACGCCACCAATGTGGAATCCAAATTGGAAACATCCAAGTCATAAAGAAGAATCAGATACTGAAACTTCTACAAAAGCAACAGCAATTCCGTTTAAAAAATCTAAAAAAACTACATTGGTTGGAGGAATAAATTTAGAAGTTGGCGCAATAACTCCAGAACAAATAAACCTCATATTCAAACACTTACCTTTTGATGTTACTTATGTAGATGAAAACGATGAAGTGCGTTATTACAATAAAGGCGAAGAACGAGTTTTTCCAAGAAGTTCAGGGATTATTGGTAGAGAAGTAAAATATTGTCATCCGCCAAAAAGCGTACATATAGTAGAAAAAATTGTAGATGCTTTTAAAAGTGGAGAAAAAAGTGAAGCTAATTTTTGGATTAATTTTAGAGGAAAATTTGTCTATATTCAATATTTTGCTGTAAGAGATGATAATGGAAATTATAAAGGTGTTTTAGAAATTACTTACGATGCAACAGTATTAAAAAGCTTAGAAGGAGAACAAAGATTACTAGATTGGGAATAGCTTATATACTGAAAAATAAAGAGATAAATTGGAATTATAAAAAAAAACTAACAAAAGAAGAACTCAAACAACTTGAAATTCAATTAAGATGTCCTAAAGGAGAAATTAGGTAAAATAGTCGCAAAAAACATGAATGAAAGTAATATTGATATGACTCTTACATCAATAAATTCATTAAAAATTAAAGATGGAAACACAGTTTTAGAAATAGGTCACGGCAATTGTGCTCATCTTAATGAGGTACTAAAACAAGCAAAAAACATTCAGTTTTTCGGACTAGAGATTTCTGAAACAATGCTCAATGAAGCTAAACGAATAAATAGTGCTTTTTCAACTAAAAATAACATAACATTTCAATTATATGATGGTGAAAATTTACCATTTAAGAACAACATTTTTGATAAAATATTTTCTGTAAACACCTTATATTTTTGGAAACATCCTATAAAAATGTTAAATGAAATTGATAGAGTTTTAAAAAAAGATGGTGTTTTTGCTTTAACCTTTGCTCAAAAAAAACTTATGAAAAGCCTGCCTTTTGTTAAAGATAAATTTACCCTTTATGATACTATAGATTTAATACCGTTAATTTCTAAATCTAATCTTAAAATAAAAAAAATTATTGATAGAGAAAAAATGGTTACAAGTAAAGATGGTAAACTTGTAAACCGTCATTATTCTGTGTTTTTATTAAGAAGTAATACTTATTCATAATCATTATAAATAGCGTTGTTAATTATTCTTTTAGAGTTGTCTTTATAGGTGCTTCTTTTATAATTTTGAGTAGAAATTTTACTTAAAATAAATTAAAATGCGTTTCGTAATATTCTTTATAATATTGATTACTATAAAAGTAAACTCTCAAACCACAACTATCTGTGGTACAGTAAATCATGTACAAACCAAGAAACCTATTTACTTGGTAAACATTTGGGTTAAAGGAACACAACAAGGAACAACTACCGATATTAACGGTCATTTTTGTTTGGAAATTGATTCAGTAAAAGAAAATCCGATACTTGTTTTTTCTGAAATATCATATAAACAACAAACAAAAGAGGTTAGCATAAAAAAGGATAATAACCTAAACATTTTTCTAAGCCCTAGTTCAATTCAATTATCAGAAGCACTTGTTACAGCAAGTAAGAATATTAAATCTATACAAGAGCAAACTACCATACCTACTGTTGTTTCTAAAGAAGTAATTTTAGAAAATAACACGCAAAATATTGCTGAAATATTATTAAGGCAACCTGGGGTTTCTTTAGCAGGAACAGGTTATCACACAGCGCCATCAATTAGAGGTCTTGCCAGAAAACGTGTTGTAGTAATGCTTGATGGAGAAAAAATAAGTTCAGAGCGTAATGTTGGAGCACCAGGAACATTTATTAATCCTTTTGAAGTTGAGAGAATAGAAATTTTAAAAGGACCTTATTCTACTTTATACGGTTCAGATGCAATTGGAGGCGTTGTAAACATTATATCTAAACAGTTTGACTATCCTTTTTATAATGAAAAAATAGGAGGACGAGTAGATTTATCATACAAATCCGTTAATAATGGAAAAAACAGCAATTTAGCACTTAACGGAAAAATAAAAAAAATTCAATACCGTGTTAGTACAGGTTATCGTGAAGTAGAAGAGTATGAACAAGCAGATGGCTCTAAAGCATTCAACTCATTTTTTAAAGAACAATACGCAGCGGCTAAACTAAAATATTCTGTAAACGACAAACATCAAATAGCCTTTAAAACACATTATAGTAAAGGTGGTCCAATTGGCTTTCCTGCTCATTCTACCTTAGTTAATGCAGTACATGATTATGATAATCATTTTATTGTTGGGCTTAATTATAAAATAAATAATAACGGTAAATATCTTAAAAAGGTAGAGTTAAACATGACACGCCATACTCACGATTTAGGGGCAGATATTATTGTTCATAAAGTAGAAAATAACCCTGCAAATGATAAACGTGTCTCTATGAGGAAAGATTTATTAAGTAATAATTATATTCTACAATATGATATGTATTTTACTATTACAGATAAACTTAAAGTATTAACAGGTTTTGACGGATATTTTAGAGAAAATATAGACGTTAAAGCTAGGAAAATTGTTACTAATTATAATACAGGCTTGTTTATTATGGAAGTAGATGATGTATCGTTAGAAAACGCATCACAAAGAAGTTATGGAGTATTTACTCAAATAGATTATGCTGCATCAAATAAAGTAAATGTTAATGCAGGAATACGTTGGAATAACATCGCAACTGAACAACCTAATAATTCTAATTTTAATAAAAAAAGTGAAGCTTTTAGTGGTAATTTAGGATTGTCATACTCGCCTACAAAAGAATTTAGTATTAAAACCAATATTGGTAGAGCTTTTAGATCACCAGATATTAAAGAACTCTTTGTTACCACACAAACTCCTGGCGGAATGAATATTAGTAATCCTGATTTAATTCCTGAACACAGTTTAAATCTTGACTTATCTTTTGTATATCAAGGAAAATCTAACTTAATACAAATTAGTACCTTTAGAAATCAAATAGATAATATGGTGTTGTTAGATTGGGATTATACTACAAATCCTCGTACAGGAACATATAAAAATATTGGAGAAGCCTTACTTTACGGAATTGAGTTTTCTTACAATCAAAAAATAACCAACAATATATCAAGTTACTTTAATTTAACAAACATATATGGAAAGGATATTAATGCAGATGATGAATTAATGGACGTTCCTCCTTTACAAGTTAATGCAGGTTTGCGTTACAGATTAAACGATAATGTTAGGTTTAATATATCTGGAAGACATTCATCTGAACAAACAAATATAGCAGCAGGAGATTATCCAACAGATACTTTTACAACATTCGATTTTTCAACACATTGGAAAATAGCTGATAATATAAATGCAAACATTTCTATAACTAATGTATCAAACGAATACTATAGAGAGCACTTTCATTTTGATTGGATACGTGCAGCAGGAAGAAGCTTTAATGCAGGAATAAACTATAATTTTTAACAACATCTTAAACATTTTAATTATGAAAACAACACTACTTTTAAACGTTACACTTTTAGCATTTATCTTTTCAAATGCTCAAACTACAATCACGCCTAGTGATGACATGACAACCTACCAAACAGGGTGCGCTATTGGAGCACCTAATGACAGCAAATTATGGGTCTCAAACTTTGCACCACCAAATTGTTTTAATGACATCCTTATGAAGTTTGATTTGTCTAGCCATTTAGGGCAAACCGTTACTAGTGCAACTCTAAAATTATATCAAAATTGGCATAATCCACACGGTTCACCTGTTCCTTCAAAAGTATATGCTATAAATCAAACTTGGGACGAAAACTCATGGACTCCAACAAATTTTATTTCACATACATCAACAATTTATGCCACTCCTACATTCACATCAGCACTTGGCTGGGAAGAAATAGATATAACAAACTTAGTTAATGATTGGTTAAGTGGTACAATTACTAATAACGGACTTACTATTATTGCTAATACTAATACTAAAATAGCAACATTTCATTCAAAAGATCATTCAGTAGCAAGTGAACATCCTTATTTAGAACTAAATTTTGCAACTAATACTATTGAAGATGATATTTTAAAAAACAGCTTATCAATATTTCCAAACCCTACAAACAATAATATAACAATTCGTTTTAATAACAATGTATCACAAAACATAGATATTTCTATTAATAATTACTTAGGACAAAAAATAAAACAATTAACCGCAAAAGAAAACCAAAGTGGTGTTTTTGAAGAAGTTTTCTCTCTTGATAATTTAACAAAAGGACTATATTTTTTAAAAATTCAAACAAATAATAAAACACACTTAAAAAAGTTTGTTAAAAACTAATTAAATATTTCAAAATAACCATAAAATCAAAACAAATGAAAACATTAAAATTTACAAAATTATTTTTTATCCTATTAGCAAGTATAAGTGTAACATTTATTAGTTGTAGCGATGATGATGATGAAACAACCCCAAACCAACATAATGATGCTTTTGCTGATGTATTCATGAAAAAAGTAAATACGCCTAATGGAGTAAAATACGGAGTAGTACTTTATAGTGGTGGAGAAGGTTTAACCAGTACTACCGTTACAGGTCCAAACGGCACAATATTTGATTTAGAAGAATACTGGAAAGGCACTGGAAACATGCGTAAACACCCAACAATGCAGCAAATGACAAGCACAATGCCTCAAGAAGGTGATTATGTGTTTACCCTAACTTTTGATGATGGAGAAACTAAAGACATCACAGACACATTAAGTGATGTAGAAATTAATACCATAACAGGAGTAAATGTTACTTATGATTCAACTACTGAAACCATAACAGCTTCATGGAATCCTATTGATAACATAGATGGTTATATGATTAAATTGACTGATGAACAAAAAAACGAAAACAAACCTATTTTTGTAAATCAGATGCCAAATACTATGACAAGCTACACTTTTGATAGAAGTACTTCTGACGCAAGTCCAGGCTGGATGAGACAAGGAGTTCCTGTTACAGGAGATACAAACTACATTATGGTAGTAGGAGTTAAATATGAAGCTGGTGTAGATGGCGCTGCAAGAATGCAAAATAAACAATGTGCAACGGCAAAACCAACTCATATTACTTGGTAAAATAGACTAATTTTTAAGTTGGATTAAGTTGTTTTTTGTTTTTTTAAAGCCATTTTTATAAAAATTAATGGGCTCTACTGCAAATTTAGTGGAATTAAAATATATAATAAAATTTAAAAAGAT
>CAYOFS010000136.1:0-5474 GCA_964403095.1 uncultured Flavobacteriaceae bacterium
TTTAATTTAGTTTTATCCTTTGGCTTTTTTAATACTTCTTCAGATATGTTTGAAGGAGTTTGTGCGTAATGATCAAATTCCATTGTTGATGTTGCTCTACCAGAAGATAATGTTCTTAAAGTAGTAACATATCCAAACATTTGAGATAAAGGAACTAATGCTTTAATAATTTTAGCTCCTGCTCTATCACTCATATCAGTAACTTGCCCTCTACGTCTATTTAAATCTCCAACAATATCTCCCATATAATCTTCAGGAGTTACTGCTTCTAACTTCATTATTGGTTCCATAATTACAGCACCTGCAGATTTTGCAACGTTTTTAAATCCTATTTTTGCAGCTAATTCAAATGATAATGCATCTGAATCTACAGGATGAAAAGATCCATCTGTTAAGGTAACTTTCATGCTATCTACAACAAATCCTGCTAAAGGTCCATTTACCATTGCCATTTTAAACCCTTTTTCTACAGAAGGAATAAATTCTTTAGGTATTCTACCTCCTTTAATTTCATTTTCAAATTGTAAACCTGTACCTTCCCAGTCTTTATCAGCTGGTCCAATTGTAAATACAATATCTCCAAACTTACCACGTCCACCAGATTGCTTTTTATAAGTTTCTCTGTGATCAACAGTTTTAGTTACAGCTTCTTTATATTCAACTTGAGGTTCACCAACGTTAACTTCAACTTTGAATTCACGCTTCATTCTATCAATAATAATATCTAAGTGCAATTCACCCATTCCTGATATAATTGTTTGACCTGATGATTCATCTGTTTTTACTTGAAAAGTTGGATCTTCTTCGGCTAATTTACCAATTGCAATACCCATCTTTTCAACATCTGCTTTAGTTTTTGGTTCTACAGCAATACCAATTACTGGCGCTGGAAAATCCATGCTTTCTAAAACAATTGGGTTGTTTAAATCACTCAATGTATCTCCTGTACGAATATCTTTAAACCCTACAGCAGCTCCAATATCTCCTGCTTCAATATAATCGATTGTGTTTTGTTTATTCGCATGCATTTGATAGATACGTGAAATACGTTCTTTCTTACCAGTTCTATTATTTAATATATAAGAACCCGCATCTAAACGTCCAGAATAAGCACGGAAAAATGCTAATCTACCCACAAAAGGATCTGTTGCTATTTTAAATGCTAAAGCAGCAAAAGGTTCTTTTGCATCTGGTTTTCTAGTAACTTTTTCATCTGTTTTGGGATCTGTACCAATAATAGCCTCTTTATCTAAAGGTGAAGGTAAGTATCTACAAACAGCATCTAATAAAAATTGCACTCCTTTATTTTTAAAAGCTGAACCGCAAATCATAGGTATGATTGCCATATCCATTACAGCAGCTCTTAAAGCAGCATGTACTTCATCTTCAGTAATTGAATCTTCATCTTCGAAAAATTTCTCTAACAAAGCTTCATCATATTCAGCTACAGCTTCAATCAACTCAGCTCTATATTGACGAGTTTCTTCTTTTAAATCTTCTGGGATATCAACAACTTCAAAAGTAGCACCCATATCTTCTTCATTCCATATGATTGCTTGATTTTTAACTAAATCAACAACTCCTTTAAAATCACCTTCTTCTCCAATTGGTAAAACAATAGGAACAGCGTTTGATTTTAACATTTCACGAACCTGCTTATTAACATTTAAGAAGTCAGAACCTTGTCTGTCCATTTTGTTAACAAAACCAATTCTTGGCACTTTATAATTATCTGCTAATCTCCAGTTAGTTTCTGATTGAGGTTCAACACCATCAACAGCACTAAATAAAAACACTAAACCATCTAATACACGTAAAGATCTATTTACTTCTACAGTAAAATCAACGTGACCAGGAGTGTCAATAATATTAAAGTGATATCCTTTTGTTTCTCCATTTATTGATTCTCCGTTTGAAGTTGGAAACTTCCATTCACAAGTTGTTGCTGCAGAAGTAATTGTAATACCTCTTTCTTGCTCTTGCTCCATCCAATCCATCGTAGCAGCACCATCATGCACTTCTCCAATTTTATGAGAAACTCCAGTGTAGTATAATACCCTTTCCGTAGTCGTAGTTTTCCCTGCATCAATATGTGCAGCAATACCTATATTTCTTGTATATTTTAAATCTTTTGCCATTTCTAATTAGAATCTAAAGTGTGAAAATGCTTTATTTGCTTCTGCCATTTTATGGACATCTACTCTTTTTTTAACTGCTGAACCTTCTTCTTTCGAAGCTGCTATTACTTCTGCTGCTAATCTTTGAGCCATTGATTTTTCATTTCTTTTTCTTGCATAACCAATCAACCATTTTATAGCCATAGAAACTTTTCTGTCTGCTCTAATTTGCATTGGTATCTGGTATGTTGCGCCACCAACTCTACGGCTACGTACTTCTACGTGAGGCATAACGTTAGATAATGCATCTTTCCATATTTCAACAGCGGTTTTTTCTTCACCTTCTGCTTTTTTTGACTCTACGATATCCATTGCATCATAGAATACTTTAAATGCGGTAGATTTTTTACCATCTAGCATCATATTATTTACAAATCTAGTTATTAACTGATCGTTAAATTTTGGATCTGGCAATAAAATTCTTTTTTTTGCTACTTTTTTTCTCATCTCTGTTAAGTTTTAATTAGATGTAAAACATTACGTCTTTACTAATATAGATTATTTTTTAGGTTTTTTTGTACCGTATTTAGAACGTCTTTGTGTTCGACCTTCAACTCCTGCTGTATCTAAAGCACCACGTACAATATGATATTTTACACCAGGTAAATCTTTTACTCTTCCACCTCTAACCAATACTATCGAATGTTCTTGTAAATTATGTCCTTCTCCAGGTATGTAAGCGTTTACTTCGTTTCCATTTGTCAATCTAACCCTAGCAACTTTACGCATTGCTGAATTAGGTTTTTTTGGAGTCGTAGTATAAACACGTGTACAAACACCTCTACGTTGTGGACATGAATTCAAAGCAGCCGATTTGTTCTTCTTGGTTGTTTTGGCTCTCCCTAATCTTACTAATTGTTGTATAGTAGGCATACTAATTGTTTATTATTTACGTTTATAATATTATCAAATTGATAATCTCTCATTTTTAAGAGTTTGCAAATGTATGAAATATTTCTGGTTAAAAATGAAATTCATATAGTATTTTTTGTTTTTTTTACCCAACCATAAAAAAAGTAAGTACTTTTGCTCGTGAAATTAGACACTACAACAAACAAGACTACATTGAAAACTCTTTATTTTATACTAACCACAATAATTGGACTATATTTAAGTTCCAACTGTTATTCTCAAAAATTGTTTGTAAAAATATCCTCAAAAGACAGTTTGGAAAATACTATTTTAGAAAAAATAAACTATACTAAAAATAAATCCTCAAAAGAAGAAGTAAATAAAGCACTTACTTTAATTGAAAATGAATTAAATAGACTGGGATTCATAAATCATACTATCATTTCTCAAAAAAAAATAGATTCGAGTTATTTTGTTAATTATAAATTAAACAATCAATTAGAATACATTCGAATTAATATTAGCAAAAACTCTATTATAAGGGATTTTTTAAAAACAACAAATCAGCATTTAAAAAATGGCAGTATATTAATTCCTTTTAAAAGTATTTCGTATTTTTTAAAAACGGCAACTAACCATTTTTCAGAAACAGGATACAGCTTTACTAAAATAACTTTGAAAAATTTTTCAATTAAAAACAATTCCGCAATAGCTGATTTGAACATTAAGATAAATCTTCAGAGAAAAATTGATGGACTTATTATTAATGGATTTCACAATTTCCCAAAAAAACTCCTTAATTCAAAATATGGTAAAAATAAAAAAATATTTAATAATGAATACTTGAAAGAGCTCTCGCAAAAAATAAATACTATTCCTTTTGTCGAAAACATTAAAAGCCCACAGGTTTTATTTTTAAAAGATTCTACCTTAATATATATATATCTAAAAAAAAAGACTGTAAACCAATTTGACGGAGTAGTTGGTTTTACATCAGACAAAAATTCTAAACTTGTCTTCAACGGCAATTTAAACCTTAATCTTTATAATACTTTCAATCAAGGTGAGCAAGTAAATTTACAATGGAAAAGCACAGAGTCTTTAAATAAACAATTAAACCTAAGCCTTAATGTTCCATATATTTTTAATTCAAAATTGAGCCCTGATTTTAATTTTTCTTTATTTAGTCAAGATAGTAGTTTTATAAACCTGCAATCAAAAACCATTTTAAACTATCAACTAAATTATAAAAATAAAATTGGTGTAATCTTAATTACTGAAAAATCTACTAGCTTACTTAAAACTAATTCAAATACTATCAAAAATTATAATGTCTTTTTTTATGGACTTAATTATAATTACACTACAGTAAGTGACGAAGTTTTTTATAAAAATAAGTTTTTAATTAATCTAAACCTGTTAAACGGTTTGTCAAAAATGGAACACACTAATTATTCAAAAAATAAAATTGTCTTAAACATAGATTACTTACTAAAACTAAATAAAAAAAATAAAATATTAATTAAAAGTAACACTTCATTACTATATAGTGACAAATATTTAAATAATGAGCTTGATAGAATTGGAGGTCTTAATACAATTAGAGGTTTTAAAAGCAACAGCATCCCTGCATCAAAATACAGCACGTTCAATATCGAGTATAGTTTTCATACAAATAACAAAACAGCTCTTTACACTATTACGGATTATGCATACACAATAAATGATCTAACAAATAATAAAAATTCCCTTTTCGGTTTAGGCTTTGGTTTCAAAACAAAACTTAAATCTTCATTGCTAAATTTGAGCTATTCAACTGGAATAATCAAAAACCAACCTTTAAACTTCAATAAAGCCACTATAAATATACAGTATTTAAGTTTTTTTTAAAGTTTTTTCAAAAATGACGCAACCATTTAACGCTTTAAACATCTAATTAATAAGTGAATTTAACTTTTTTTAACATTAAACTGTTAAATATTTGTTTTATTAACAATTTATTAAGACATTTGGCACAAATTAATTCAAATAATTAAACAAATGAAAACAAAAAACAATGTAATTTTAACGTTAATACTAGCGTTTATGGTGCAACTAACTTTTGCACAAGAGAGAACGATCTCTGGGGTCGTTTCGGATGAAATGGGACCAGTTGCTGATGTTTCAGTAAAGGTTAAAGGTACAGCCAAAGGTACTGTAACAGATTTTGATGGTAATTATGCTATTAAAGCTAAAACAGGAGATACTTTAGTGTTTACTCATGTATCTTACGCTGCTGTTTCTAAAGTGATTGGAGCATCTAGTAAAATTGATGTTATAATGAAGGAGGGTGGTGAAAGCTTAGAAAAAGTTGTAATTGTAGGTTATGGAATAACAAGACCTAAACCTAAAAGTTCTGTTGCTGTAACAACAGTAAGTGCTGAAACTATAGCTTCAAAACCAAAC
>CAYOFS010000137.1:0-4206 GCA_964403095.1 uncultured Flavobacteriaceae bacterium
AACACAAATGCAGTAATTGAACACGATTGTGTTATTGAAAATTATGTCCACATTTCGCCAAGTGCAACCCTTTGTGGTAATGTTACCGTTGGAGAAGGAACACATATTGGTGCTGGAGCAATTGTTATCCCAAATATTAAAATAGGAAAATGGTGTACAATTGGTGCAGGAAGTGTCGTAATTAAAGACATTCCTGATCACACAACCGTAGTTGGAAACCCAGCAAGAATCGTTAAAAAAAACACTTAAATCATTTATCTATTCGCAATATTTACACAAAATACACGATTACGTTCGCTAAATTTATATAAATATTGCGGTTACGTTCGCTAAATTTATATTATATTTGCGATTACAAATAGGATAAGTAAAGATGATACAACGGTTTTTACAGAAAGAAATACAAGATAGACTTTTTAAAGGTAAGGTAATTCTTATTTTTGGCTCAAGGCAAGTTGGCAAAACAACATTGTTAAAAAATATTTCTAAAACTTTCGATAAAGTTCAATGGTTTAATGCCGATGAAGTCGAAGTGCAAAGTCTTTTTGAAACTGCATCTTTAAGTAATTTTAAAACTATTTTAAAACCAAACGCATTAATCATAATTGATGAAGCACAAAATATTAAAGATATTGGCATTAAACTAAAAATTATTGTTGATAATATTAAGAGTATTCAATTACTTGTAAGCGGATCATCTGCCTTTGAATTGGCTAATTATCTAAATGAACCCTTAACAGGAAGGAAATTTGAATATAAATTACATCCCATTTCATTTGAAGAAATGACCAATTATCACGGTCGCTTCGAAGAACATATAATGCTCAAACAGCGATTAGTGTATGGATATTACCCTGATGTAGTTGCCAATATTAGTAGTGCAAAAGATTTATTAAAACAATTAACGGATAGTTATTTATATAAAGACATCCTTATTTGGAATAGAATAAAAAAATCAGATAAATTAGTAAAACTCTTACAAGCATTAGCTTACCAAATAGGCAATCAGGTTTCGTATAATGAATTAGGTAGAATGGTTGGTTTAGATAATGAAACTGTTGAAAATTACATCATTTTACTCGAGCAATCATTTGTTATTTATCGCTTACCGTCTTTTAGTCGTAATTTAAGAAATGAATTAAAACAATCCAGGAAAATTTATTTTTATGATAACGGAATTCGAAATGCTTTAATTGGAAATTTTAATCCTATAGCATTAAGAAATGACATTGGTTATTTATGGGAAAATTTTATCATTACGGAACGTTTAAAATATATTCACTACCATAATATTTATTGCAATACCTTTTTTTGGAGAACTCATGCGCAACAAGAAATAGATTATATAGAAGAACGTGACGGAAATCTTTTTGCCTATGAATTCAAATGGAATACACACAAAAAAGTAAAAATTCCAAAATCTTTTACAACAGCATACCCAAATGCAATAACAAAAATAATAACACCTGAAAACTATCACGAATTTATAACACAAGAAAGTTAAACATAAAATAATACCAATTCAATTTCAAAATGCGCTAAATAAATTTGAAAGATTTATAGTGTGTTTTGATGTTGAATTGGCATAACCCTTACTTTGTACCTGTTTCACTTAAAAACAACCCTTACTTTGTGTCTGTTTTACTTAAAAACAACCCTTACTTTGTAATGATTAATTTAATAATTTTTCGTTTATTTGCATTATGTTTTATAGAAATAATATAAAAACCTTAGAAAATTGGGCAAAAAAAAAGGACAGAAAACCTCTTGTATTACGAGGTGCTAGACAAGTAGGAAAAACTACTTTGGTGAAATTATTTGCTAAAAAATACGATCGTTTTTTATATTATAACTTAGAAAAAACAAAAGATAAAAATGTATTTAAAAAAAACACACAATTTTCAGAATTAATTGACGCTATTTTTTACGAAAGAAACCTCAAAAAAAACTTTACGAGTACTTTATTATTTATTGATGAAATTCAACAAGTGCCAAATGCAATACAACAACTTCGCTATTTTTATGAAGAAACACCAGAGTTTCATGTTATTGCAGCAGGTTCCTTATTAGAAATGATTTTAAATGAAAATATTTCTTTTCCTGTTGGCAGAGTAAGTTTTTTAAAAATACTGCCATTTTCTTTTTCAGAATTCCTATTAGCCAATAAGGAAACATCAAGTATAGAATTATTAGGTAACATCCCAATTGCTAATTACACACATGACAAATTAACGAAACTTTTTTACACCTATTCACTTATTGGCGGCATGCCAGAAATCATACAACAATTTGTAGCAACCAACGATTTAATTCAATTAAACCCTATTTATGAAGATTTAATCATTTCTTATTTAGATGATGTAGAAAAATATGCAAAGAATACAAACGAAAGAAAAATAATCCGTTTTTTAATTAAAAATTCTTTTTCGTATGCAGGAAATAGAATAAAATTTATTGGTTTTGCAAATTCTAATTACAAATCTAAAGATGTTTCTGAAACATTTAGCCTGCTTGAAAAAACAAATATACTAAAGTTGGTATATCCAATCACGCAAGAAAAACCACCGTTAATTTCTGATTACAAAAAAATGCCAAGATTGCAACTTTTAGATACAGGTTTGGTAAATTATTTTGCTGGAGTTCAACAAGAAATATTTGCAAGTAAAAATATTCTCGATGTGTATAAAGGTAAAATTGCAGAACACATTGTAGCACAAGAGTTAGACACTGTTTATCCTTCTTTACTAAAAAACATTCATTTTTGGGTTAGAGAAAAAAAACAATCTTCAGCAGAAGTAGATTTTGTGCTACCTTATAATAATATAATAATACCCATCGAAGTTAAATCTGGGAAAAGTGGTAAATTAAGATCACTTCATCAATTTATGGATAAATGTCCGCATAGATATGCAGTAAGAATTTACAATTCTAACTTTTCAATAATTCAAACTAAAACAATTTCTGGCAAATCATTTTATCTTATGAATTTACCATTTTATCTTGTACATCAAATTAAAAAATATTTAGACTATTTCACTAAAGAATCACATACAATTAATAAACCCTAAACATGAACACTAAAATCTGGCTTTCCTCTCCACACTTAACAGGTGAAGAACAAAAATACGTAAAAGAAGCATTTGATACCAACTGGGTTGCACCATTAGGACCAAATGTAAACGGTTTCGAAAAAGAAATATGCAACTATACTGGTGCAAAATATTGTACCGTATTAGTTTCTGGAACATCGGCTATTCACTTGGGATTGATTTTACTTGACGTAAAGCAAGACGATGAAGTTATTTGTTCCACTTTTACATTCTCAGCATCAGTAAACCCAATTTGTTATTTAAAAGCAATACCTATTTTAGTAGATTCTGAAAAAGAAACTTTTAACATGTGTCCTATCTCGCTTAAAAAAGCTATAAAAGACAGAATTTTAAAAGGGAAAAAGCCTAAAGCAATTATTGTAGTTCATCTTTACGGAATGCCAAGTAAAATGGATGAAATTATTGCAATATCAAAAAAATACCATATTCCAATTATAGAAGATGCAGCCGAAGCTATTGGTTCGAATTACAAAGGAAAAGCAATGGGAACAATGACAGAAATAGGCATCTATTCCTTCAATGGAAACAAAATAATCACCACTTCTGGTGGTGGAGCAATGGTTTCAAACAACGAAAATCACACCAAAAAAGCCACTTTTTTAGCAACTCAAGCACGAGATAACGCACCACATTACCAACACTCAGAAATTGGTTATAATTACCGAATGAGTAATATTGTTGCTGGTATTGGTCGTGGACAATTAGAGGTTTTAGACGATAGAGTAAATTCACGTAGAGCAAATTATGAGTTTTATAAAAAAGAATTATCCAATATAAAACAAATTACTTTTACCGATGAACCTGATGGATTTTATTCTAACAGATGGCTAACGACCATATTGACCGATAGTTTTAAAACTCGTGAAAAAATACGACTTCGCCTAGAGAAAGATAATATAGAATCCAGACCACTTTGGAAACCCATGCACTTACAACCAGTTTTTAAAGATTATCCAGCTTATACTAATGGCGTTTCAGAAGACTTGTTTAATCGTGGCTTATGTTTACCAAGTGGTTCTAATTTGTCTCAAAACGATTTAGAACGTGTGGTTGATAGTCTAAAGGCTTGTTTTTAAGTCTTCAACAACCCAAAACC
>CAYOFS010000137.1:4306-5363 GCA_964403095.1 uncultured Flavobacteriaceae bacterium
AAAACCGACAAACTACAAATTATCCACAACAGTCTTCCTACTTATTTTACCCGATTTAGTTTCCTTAAATTTATTTATATAAAATACTTCTTTTGGTCTTTCATATTTATCCAAAGCGGAATAGTCGATGTTTTTTATTTTTTTTCCTTCAATAATAAGGATAACTTTTTCGCCTAAAGCATCATCTTTTATAGATGATATGAAAAATCGCTGTTCAATAACACTACCTAACTTATCTTCTACTCTTTCTGGAAGTATTTTTACACCACCAGAATTAATTACATTGTCAAAACGTCCTTTCCAACAAAAATGCTTGTCATCAATCAAATTAATCAAATCATTTGTAATTATTTGCTTTTTGGAAATATTAGGTGCATTGATTACTAAACATCCTCTATCATCTTCCTCTAAAGTAATGCCAGGCAAAGCTTCAAAATAATTGGTAATTCCATTTAATTGGCTTAATTTTTTAACAGCTATATGTGTAACCGTTTCGGTCATTCCATAAGTAGAATACATTTTTGGTCTGACATTTATTAAATCTTTTTGTAAGGTTTTAGAAACAGCACCACCACCAACAATTATTGTTTTTACTTTATGTAAATCGGCTAAAGAATTATAAACTTGCAAAGGAACCATTGCCGTAAAATCATACATTTTTCGTTTTTCTAACGGATGTGAAGTTGGTTCAATCACATCTAAATTCCAACCAGAAACAATCGCTCTTACCAACATCATTTTTCCTGCAATATAATCTGGAGATAAACATAAAAGAGCCGAAACATTATCGTTTAATTCAAAATATTTTGCAGTTGCTAAAGCACTATTAATCATGTGCTCTTTTAATAAACGAATTGCTTTTGGTTTACCCGTAGAACCTGATGTATAAACCGTTAAATATTTTCTATTACTAAACCATTCTGTGAAAAATTCATGAACAGCTGGTAATTCTTTTTCGGAATATGCTACTAATTCTTTAATAGAATTAAAATGAATTCCGTTTAATTTAAACTTAGGGTGTATCTCTTTATTTGACATAATTACTCCTTATTTTATA
>CAYOFS010000138.1:0-5313 GCA_964403095.1 uncultured Flavobacteriaceae bacterium
ATTATTATTATTATTATGAAAAGAATTTTATTACTAGTACTTATATTATTATGTACACTATTTGTTTCTGCACAGAAAATGAGAACAGAGAACTATGAGTTATATTTATTAAATTTAGAAGAAAACGTGCTAAAAATATCTAATGATATGAATATGACAGATAAAGACCAATCTTATTATGAAGGTACTATTCAAGTTATATATATGGATACAGGAGAAGAGAAAAAATACTCCTTCTTTTTTTCTACATGGAATGATAAATACAAAGAATTTATAATTAAAGACAGTAGTTATAAAATAGTTAAACCTAAGATATCATTTAATGATAAGACTACAGCATGCTTAACAGGTGTTGATGGGGAAATATCAACTGAATTAAAAGACAATTCTAATATTGATAACTCAATATTATCGTCAATGATTATTTGGTTAGACAACCAAGTAGTATATTAGTTTAATATTTTTTAAGTATTTAAAACTTAGGTTCATTTAAAATCTTATTTTTGTTTTTTAAACAGAATAAGATTTTTTTATGTTGAATAGTTATTATTTGTATTTTGGAACTGCAATTATAGCCGCTTTGCTTATTGCTGCTTTTCAATATCTATATAAGAATAAAAATAAATCTAGGCTTAAATTCATACTTTTTAGTCTAAGATTTTTGTCTGTTTTATCATTGCTGGTTTTATTAATAAACCCTAAAATTAATAAAACGGAAGTTGAAATTGTGAAACCTTCACTTGTTGTCCTTACTGACAACTCCAAATCCATTTCAAATTTAAAACAAGACAGTATAGTAGTAAATATCCTTAAAAAAATAAAATTAAATAAAGAGCTAAATAATAAGTTCAAACTTGATTACTATGTTTTTTCTGATGATATTTCATTTACTGATTCATTAAATTTTAAAAAGGACAATACTAATATATATAAATCATTACAAAGTGTAGCTAAGTTATATACAAAAAATGTAGCGCCATTACTACTTATTACTGATGGAAATCAAACTTACGGAAATGATTATTCTAATATTAAATTAAAACAATCTGTATATCCTATAGTTGTAGGAGATACAACGGTTTACCAAGACATTTACATCTCTCAATTAAACGTTAATAAATATGCGTATTTAAAAAACAAATTTCCAGTAGAAGTATTCATTAACTATAAAGGAGTAAATGCAATCACTTCAAAATTGACTGTTTCAAATGGAAAAACAGTAGTTTTTTCAAAAAAAATTCAATTAAATGCAGCTAATAATGCTAAGAAGGTAGATTTTTTCTTAAATGCAACTTCTGTGGGATTCAAGAACTATAAAGTTCGATTGTCTGCTTTACCCAATGAAAAAAACAACTATAACAACACTAAGAATTTTACTATTGAAGTTTTAAATCAACAATCAAAAATAATAATAATATCGGATATATTACATCCAGATATCGCTATGTTTAAACGAGTAATAGAAACAAATAAGCAGCGTGAAGTTATTTTGTCTAAGCCAAAAAAAACACTAAAACTAACTGATTATCAATTAGTAATACTGTATCAACCAACTATTAACTTTAAGCCGATATTTACAGCGATTGAAAAAGAAAATAAAAATGTTTTTATTATAACAGGATCAAAAACAAATTGGAATTTTTTAAATAGCTCTCAAAATTTCTTTAAAAAGAAATCAATTAAAAACACCGAAAGCTATTTGCCATTATACAATACTGCATATAGTACTTTTTTAACTAAAAATATTGGTTTTGAAAATTTTCAACCATTAACCGATGTATTTGGTAAAGTTTCATTTTCGGTTCCATATCAAAGCATTTTGTTTCAGCAAATAGGTAATGTAAGCTCAGCAGAACCTTTATTTATCACTTTTGAACAAAATAATAGAAGAGGAGCTGTATTATTAGGTGAAAATAGCTGGAGATGGAGAATGACAAGTAAAATAGAAACAAATTCGTTTGAAGCATTTGATACATTTTTCAATAAAACAATTCAGTATTTAGCCTCAAATAAAAAAGCAAGTTATTTAGACGTTTCAAGTAAGCCATATTATTATCAAAATGAACCCATTAAAATAAATGCAAAATTCTATGATGCAAATTATGTTTTTGACCCAAATGCAAAACTTTGGATTACGGTTACTAATAAACAAACAAAAAAACAACACAAATATCCTTTTGCCCTTTTAAATAACAACTATGAAGTGAATTTTTCAAAATTAGAAAAAGGAAATTATTCTTTTGTAGTAAGTAATAAAAATGATAATTCAACCGCTTACGGACATTTCACTATATTAGATTATAATTTAGAGCAGCAATTTGACAGTGCAAATAAAAAGAGTTTAGAACAGTTAGCTACATTATCAAATACTAAAATACATTTTAATAATAATATCCAAAACTTATTTAATAAGCTAATTGAAGATGAAAAGTATGTAAGTATTCAGAAATCAAAAGAAATAACAACTCCTTTAATTGATTGGGAATGGTTATTAGGATTAATAGTATTACTTTTGTCAGTAGAATGGTTTATCCGAAAATATAAAGGATATATATAAAGTGTAACATTTTAATAAAAACACTACATATAATTATAAAATTAACTTAAAAATAAAATCTCATGAGTTCACGTAATCAACAACAATTACCGCAAATGCCAAAAAGCATTATTTTCATTGTCTTTTTAGTAATATTAGGGCTAATATTTCTTTCAAAATCAACTGTTACCATAGATGCAGGAGAAGCAGGAGTGTTATATAAAACATTAGGAAACGGAATTGATACAGACCAAGTTCCGATGGATGAAGGCTTTCATCTTATATTGCCTTGGAATAAAGTTTATAAATATGAAGTAAGACAGCAAGAATTATTTGAACCAATGAAAGTATTATCATCTAACGGTTTAGATATTAAATTAGACGCATCTGTATGGTTTAGACCTAATTTTTCAGAATTAGCATCTTTACATAAAAAAATTGGTAGAGGTTATTTGGATAGAATAATTAAGCCAGCTGTTAGATCTGCGGCAAGAAGTGTTGTTGGTAGATATACACCAGAACAAATTTATTCTTCTAAAAGAGACGCCATACAAAATGAAATTTATGAAGAAACTAAAAAAATATTGAATGATAAATACATACATTTAGAAAAAGTTCTTGTTAGAGATGTAACATTACCAGCTACAATTAAAGACGCCATAGAAAGAAAATTAGGACAAGAGCAAGAGTTTTTAGAGTATGAATTTAGATTACAAAAAGCAAAAAAAGAAGCAGATAAGCAACGTATTGAGGCACAAGGAAAAGCAGATGCTAATAGAATATTAAGTGCATCATTAACCGATAAAATTTTAAGAGATAAAGGTATCGAAGCAACGTTAAAATTAGCCGAATCTCCAAATTCTAAAGTAGTTATAGTTGGAGATAAAGATGGAATGCCTTTAATTTTAGGAAACAATTAAATTTATTTTATTAAAGAGTTTTTTTTAAACTCAAAACATCAAACCTTAAGACATTCAACGTTTTAAGGTTTTTTTTTATTTTTATACGTAAAAAATAATTAAAAAACAATAGTAAAAACATTTTTTTATTAGACAAAATATTTACATTTTTGTAGCATGAAAAAGTAAGGATTTAAGTATTTAGTTCTTAGTAAATATCTCTAACCAAAAAACATAATAATAATGACCAATAAAGATGCGACTACTGTTTGGAATAAATGTCTTTCTTTTATTAAAGACAATATAAAACCTCAGGCGTATAAAACCTGGTTTGAACCTATTATCCCTGTGAAAATTGCAGGTAACTCTCTAACAATTCAAGTTCCTAGTAAGTTCTTTTATGAATGGCTAGAAGAACATTACATCAAAATTTTACGTGTTGCTTTAACTAAAGAATTAGGAGCAGATGCAAAATTAATTTATGATGTGAAAATGGAAAACGCTTACAGTAGCAAAAAACCGCACACTGTTAAATTTCCAAGTTCAAATAGAAAGCCGTTAAACTCTCAAGGAATGACTATTCCTTTAGATATAGACAAAAGAGAATTACGTAATCCGTTTATAATTCCAGGCATACAAAAGGTTAAAATAGAATCTCAACTTAATCCTAATTATAATTTTGAAAATTTTATTGAAGGAGAATCTAATAGACTAGCACGTTCTGCTGGTATTGCAGTAGCAAATAAGCCAGGAGGAACATCTTTTAATCCATTATTAATATATGGAGGAGTTGGTTTAGGTAAAACACACCTTGCACATGCAATAGGTGTTGATGTTAAAGATAAATATCCAGATAAAACAGTATTATATATTTCGGCAGAGTTATTTATTCAACAGTATATAGATTCTGTAAAAAGTAATACACGAAATGATTTTATTCATTTTTATCAAATGATTGATGTATTGATTGTTGATGATGTTCAATTTTTATCAGGTAAAAAAGGAACACAAGATGTATTCTTTCATATTTTTAATCACCTACATCAAAATGGGAAACAAGTGATTTTAACTTCGGATAAAGCGCCTGTTGATATGCAAGAGATAGAACAAAGATTACTTTCTCGTTTCAAATGGGGATTATCTGCGGAACTACAAGCACCTAGTTATGAAACACGTATATCAATACTAGAAAATAAATTATTTAGAGATGGTGTTGTAATGCCAGAAGAAGTAATTGAATATGTTGCTAAAAATATTAAAACAAATGTTAGAGAGCTAGAAGGCGTATTAATTTCTATGATTGCTCAAGCTTCCTTTAACAGAAAAGAATATACAATTAATTTAGCAAAAGGTATTGTTGATAAATTCGTTAAGAATACTAAAAAAGAGGTTTCGATTGATTATATTCAAAAAGTAGTATCTAAATATTTCGAAATGGATGTTACTACATTACAATCTAAAACACGCAAAAGGCATATTGTACAAGCAAGACAATTAGCAATGTTTTTTGCTAAACGCTTAACAAAAGCATCTTTAGCAAGTATCGGCTCTCAAATTGGAAGTCGAGATCACGCAACAGTACTACATGCTTGTAAAACAGTAAATAATCTATCCGAAACAGATAGACAATTTAAAATTTACGTAGATGATTTAACAAAAAAGCTATCTCTTTAAAAAAATAAAAATTATTTTTTTATTCAAAGTTAATTTTCGTAAATTATCCTAGATAACTAAGGTATCAATGCTTTGCTTAGGTAATATTTTTCACTCTCCTTTAGCAGAAGGAATTTTATCCTCTTTATTATAGATATCACACAATTTAATGGTTCTACTGCGAATTTAATGGAATAATAAAGTCAAAATCTAATTAAAAATTAT
>CAYOFS010000139.1:0-5271 GCA_964403095.1 uncultured Flavobacteriaceae bacterium
TTAGTTTGGTGACAATTTGACATAAAAAAACCACCTAAATTAATAGGTGGTTTTTCATTCAAATAATTAAATAGACAAATTTTATCTATTTATTCATTACAGTAATTTAATCCTAAAGGACCTTCAGCTGGAGATGGTCCAAAATCTCCAATTACATCACCACTATTAGGGCCTATAATTTGAAAAGTTACTTCACTATCCCATGCACCAGAAACAAATTCCCAAGTTAATGTGCTAGAACCAATAGGGACATTTATTGTATGACTAGACGAGCTTCCGCTATCTATAGTATAGTCAGTCGCTACGCCATCTATGGTAACTTTTAGAGCAGCTCCATTCCATCCATCTCCCCAAGAGTCTTGCATATTAACTAGGTAGTCTCCTGTTATTGGTGTGTCAGGATTGCATAAAATTTGAGATTCATAAACAAAAGGAGAAGACCAGTAGGAGCCTTGTAATGAACTACTAGAAGATTCTGCACTAAAAATTCTTCCATCAGTTAGAACTAATTCAAGCCTAATAGGAAAGTAATCACCACCAACATAATCTGTACTTTGCATATTTAAAGCATCTAAAGCATCTTGAAATTTTACAATAATATGCGTTATAGGTAAATCATTTTGGCCTATTGAAAACTCACTAGCTTCAATAGTTTTTACCATAACTTCGTCTATATCATTAGCGCCATTATTAGCTTTATCTACAAAACTAATATGTACATTAACTTTAGATAAAAGATCACCTCCTTGTTCATCTTGCTGTTCAACAACTAATTCCCAAGTAGATTGGGTGTCAAATATGTTGAAATTTTTACTTAGTACGGGGTCTTGTTGGATTTTTCTTAAAACAGCTCCGTTTTCTACATTGTCAAAAACTTGATAAATTGTGTTATCTGGCTCTTTACAGCTAAAAATAACTGTTAAAAGAATTATTATTATTATATTTATTTTTTTCATTTTAATTAGTTTTAAAGATTAATTAGATTGAGGAAAACCTGGCGAACTAGCATTGTTATCCCAAAAAACTTGCATATTAACATTATCTTTTTGAGATGCGTTAGCGTTGTTTGTAACATAGTTAGAAGGATAGTAGAAAGACCTAATAAAGTTTCCTGGGCTTGCCTCTAAATTAGGTTGTAATGTTGTAGGAAAACCTGTTCTTCTATAAAAATTATAGGTGTTATTACCATTTCCATAAGAGGCAACAAAAAATTGATTTGCTAAAATATTCCAGCGATCAGTAGAACTTCCGTTATCCCAGTCAGTACCAATCTCTGATTTGAAATCATTAAAATAACTTTGCACTGTTGGTAAATTGTCAACTCCATCAAAAATCATATCAAATCTACTAGTAGTAGGGTATAAATTATATACTTTATCCCAAGACATATCCATTCCTTCTAAAAGGGATAATTTAGCACCTGCTTCATCGCCTGAAGCCATCTTAACTTCAGCAATCATAAATTTAGTCCATGTAGCTTGTAACATTGGTGTGATTCCATTTCCTCCATTTCCAAAACCTTTTTTTTGATCTTCATAACTTAAGTCGTCCAAAGCGCCTCCTGCAGGATAAACTCCTGCTAATGTTCTTTTAAATCCATCTGTAGGTACGCCAGCATCATCTCCATGATCTCTTCCCCACCATCCTTTAGGCATTCCGCAAAATACATGACCTGTGAAATGAGAAGGCGGAATAAATAATGCACATTCTAAATCTTCTTCACTAATAGGCTCACCACCAAAACCTGGAGTTGCAGATGACTGTCTGTAAAAATAAAATAAAATTCTTGGGTCGAAATGATTAGGATTAGAGTAAGCGTCTTCATTTAAACCTCTCATATAATGCATTAAGAAATTTGACATATATTCATTTCCTCCTGTTGAAGTGTAATTGTTTTTGTATCTAGGGTGACGTGAGTCTGGTTGAGAATCATTTAATCCCCATTTGAATTGAAAGTCTTCTGAGGTAGAGCTTATATAATTACCATCAGTTACAATTGCATTAAAATTTGTTATAGCATCATTATCAACTAACCTAGTATTTAAATACATATGCATTTTAATAGTGTTTGCAGCTTTAAGCCAATTATCCCAGTTATTAGCATAATAGAGATCGGATTTAGGTGATATCTGTGCGTCTATTGTTGTTCCAAACTTTATTATAGCATCATCTAATAGATTATATGCTTCTTGGTAAACACTTTGCCCGCTATCAGCTATTGGATTTAAGTTATCAAAACCGTTAAGTATCTCTGAATATGGAACATCTCCAAAATGGTCAACTAATATAGTTAGCATATATGCTTGTAATACTTGCGCCATAGCCTCATGATGTATCATACCTTTTTCATTTGTAATTTCGTTTAGAATTTTAATATCCATAAACATATCCGCATAGGCAATTCTCCACCTTCTATCAAAGTTAGTAGATCCGTAAGCGTTAGAATAATCTAATCCATTCATGTTATATAAACGAGTTACTTCACCTGCAGTAGTTTGAAAGTATTCAAAATTATTTGCAAAATCAATTTGGATTGCATTTAGTAATAAATCAGGGTCTTTTTGGTCAGGTGTTAAGAAGTTAGGATTCTCAGTTAAATCTAACTCAGTAATATCACTCTCACAGGAAGTTGTAAAAACTATCCCTAAGACTAATATTGTTTTGAATAAAAATTTTATATTTTTCATAATTATATATAATAGTTAATAGTTAATTAAAATGTAGCTTTAATGCTCATACCATATCTTTTTGAACTTGGTCCGTTAAGGTATTCAAAACCTGACCCATTACCAACTCCTAAACCGGCTACGTTAGGGTCAAAATTGGTATTTGTAGGAATGTTAGGAGTATAAAACCATAAGTTATTTCCAAAAGCAGTTATACTAATAGAGCCAAATGGTGATTTTTGAATTAATTTTCCAGTTAATTTATAACTTAAAGATACTTCTTGTAATCTAAACACAGTAGCATCATAAACTTTTAACTCATCAGGTCCATATAAAACATTACTAAAGAAATAAGTAGAATTGTTTATTTGCGTTTGGTTTGGATTTCCACTAGGATTAACGCCAGGTAATATAAATGTGTTGTTTCTGTCCACACCTTCTTGGTTAACTACACCTCTACCTAATAAAGTAGCCACAGTAGTAGAGTACATGTCTCCGCCTTGTGTCCAAGCGCCTAAGAAACTTAAGGATAAATTTTTATAACTTACTGTATTAGAAAAATTTGCCATGAAGTCAGGTGTTGCATCTCCAATTATCTTTGCATCCGTGTCTTGTATATAAGAGCCTGTAGAGTTAACCATAAAGTTACCGTTATCATCTCTTTTTATAGTAGAGCCAACCATAGTACCTAGAGATTCGTTAACAATAGCAGCATTTCCTAAATTATTAAAGCCAGAATACACAATTTTATCGGTATCAGTTCCGAGGTCTTTCACAATAGCTTTGTTTTTTGTCCAATTCACACTAGAGTACCATTTAACTTTTGACTCTTTGAAAACATGCACGCCTAAATCAAGCTCTATACCCTTATTTTCTATAAGTCCAATATTGGTTAAAGTTTGTGAAAAACCAGTTGTAGGGTCTAAAGGTCTATTGATGATTAAGTTCTCTGTTTTTCTATTATATATAGACAGTTCTAAATCAACTCTGTTATTTAGAAGTCTAGATTCAATACCAAACTCTAGCTCTGCAATCAATTCTGGTTTTAAGTCAGGGTTTGCTAGTGTATTACCAAAGGTGTTGATTACAGAATTATTTCCACTGTCCCCTTGAAACACTTCAGAATCAAGTATTAATGTTTGTGCAACAGGATATCCATTAGGGAAGTTTGCAGAAGTACCATAACCTAATCTTACTTTTAGGAATTTAACATAATCGGATTCGAAAAATTTTGAAGGTATAAATGATGCGCTTACAGATGGGTAAGTAATAGATCTATTTTTATCGTCAAGATTAGAAACCCAATCTTTTCTAGCTGCTAATGTTAAATATAAATAATCTTTATAGTCAAAACCAGCCTGTGCATAAACACCCATTACATTTCTTTCGGAGAAACCTTCAATTTCATTTTGTTTTGCGAAATTAAAATGATTTAATACTCCGAAAACATACTGTCCAGTACTTTGCACTCCTTTTCTATCAAAAACTACATTATTTGTTGTTGCACCAACATTAAATGTAAGTCCTAAATCACCAGTTAATTCATAGTTTCCATTAAGCATTAAATTATGGTCGGTAATGGTATTTGTATTATTCCAAGTATCATAAATACCCGATTGTGTATCTTCTGATGCTGTTTTTCCACCTTTATTAGAGTAGTTGGTGTTATTTTCACTATAAGTATCAATTCCATATCGATAAGATATATTTAAGTTATCGGATATTTCATAAGATAAGTTAGCTCCTCCAAAAACACGATTTGTTTTTTGTATAGATTTAGCATTTGCAACAGTCCATAATGGATGTTGAATACTGTTATTTTGTCTGTAATAAACAGATTCGCCAGTAATTGGGTTTTGAAAAGGCAGTCCCATTAAGTCAATACTTCTAGGTGTGTAAAATAAATTAGCAAAAATAGAAGCGTTTCTTGCATTAGAACTAACATTACTACCATAACCAGCAGAAATAGGCGGAGATTCAAAGTTAGTATTTGCGTAATTTAAAGTTCCACTTATTGTAAATTTATTTGATAATTTTGCATTACCTCCTAAACTCATTGTTTTTCTGTTTAGTTGATTTCCTGGAGTAAAACCTTCATCATCTAATGTGCTAAAGTTAGCATTGTAGGAAACTTTACCATTGTCCGAAGAGCCACGAGCATTAATACTATTATTTAATATGACGCCAGTTCTAAAGAAGTCTTTTACATTATCATACGCTTTGTATTCATATCTAGCTCCTGCAAATTCAGGAAAAGCTTGTGGGATACCTGTGCCAAGAGATGCTGTAGAGTATGGGTGTTCTAAAGTACCATTTAAGTCAAACGGCACATCGTCAGCAGGGTCATCACTAGCACTGTTTCCCCAGCCAGCGGATCCTCCCTGTTGAAATGAAGGTCCCCAGTTACTAAAAAACCATCCAAAAGATTGGTCAAAACCACCACCATATTCATTTTGATAATTTGGTAAGGAAGCAATTTGATTAAAGAAAACCGAAGAATTAACAGTGATTTCTATTTTTTTATTACCGCCTTTATGTGCAGCACCTGATTTAGTTGTAATTAAAATAACCCCATTCCTACCTTCAGAACCATATAAAGTTGCAG
>CAYOFS010000140.1:0-5256 GCA_964403095.1 uncultured Flavobacteriaceae bacterium
GCCTTTCTTTAATCCTCAATTTAGAAATAAATTGAGGATTTTTTTGTGAATAAAATGAAATAAATTTATTAAAGAAAAATTACCTCCTTATTATAAAACTCCTTTAATTCTCCAGTTTCAATGATAGTGTACAAAAAAGTGTGTATCTAGTAAAACACAATTACCTCTAAAGATTACAACACAAGTTCTAAATGAATCTTTAAGATAATAAAAACAAGTAATAATGGACACTACCTATATTTTTTATAGGGATTAGGCAAAAAGTTTATGTAAAATAAAAATAATGTTTCTTAGTCAAATCAATACCATTATAGATTGGACTACTACTTCAAAAATAATAGATGTTGATTGCTCCAAAGATAAAAGAGCTGCTGTAAACCATCTTATTAATGGTTTATTACTTTTTAAAATAGATATTTTGCACAGTTGGTATGATTGAAAAATTATGAAGTAGAATATTGTATTAATGATAGTATTTAGTTTAGTTATTTTTGTGGAATAACAACTGAGCAAGTACCTCCTGAGCATAGTGTTTTATGTAAATTAAGAACAGAATTAACGAAAATCAAAACTTTTGAAAGATTGTTTTTATTGGCAAATTCACAATTAGCAGCACATAATATTATAGTGAAAAAGTGGATTAATTATAGATACTAGTGTTATTAACACTCCTTCGAGTTTTAAAGGAAAAACACATCATAAAGTTACAGAAGATAACCCAGAAGCCGCAGTTAAAGTTAAAAAGGGTTATGCCGATAGTGTAGATAAAGATGCTATTTGGTTAAAGAAAAGAGGTAAATATTATTTTGCTCATAAAAAACATCATGTAAACTTGATGTACTTACCATAACAGCAAGTAAAAATGAGATAGCTAATAATAGTTTTTTATGGTAGGCTCACTATATTAAAAAAAGTGTGAATTTGCCTAATGAAATATTTTTATAGATTTAAGTTAGTATTAAAAATAGTTGTATTTTTACAAATTGAGAGAGGTAGCATACAATAACTTGCATGAAATTTTGTTTTAAAAAGAAAGAATTAAATTTAAGATTTGAAAAAAGCAACATTACAATTAATTATATTTATAAGTTTAATAGCTATTTTAATTAGCTGTTCTACAAAAAAAGATCGATTTTTAAACCGAGCAATGCATAGTACAGCAACTAAATACAATGTAATGTATAATGGTAAAGTCGCTTATGAATCTGCTAAAAAACAGTTAGACGATAGTTATAAAGATGATTTTTTCCAATTACTTCCAATTGAGCCTTTAAAAATTAAAGAAGAATTAGCCTTACCAATGGGTCCAAAAAGTATGTCTTCAACAAATAATGATTCATCATCGAGTAAAGGTGGTTTTTCTAGAGCAGAAGAGAAAGCTGTTAAAGCCATACAAAAGCACTCAATGAATATTGGTGGAACTGAAAAGAACAAACAAATTGACGATGCTTATTTTTTATTAGGAAAAGCAAGGTATTATGACCAGAGATTTATTCCCGCTATAGAAACGTTTAAATATATTATAAAGCATTATCCTAATTCTCCTTTATTTAGTCAAGCTAGAATTTGGGAAGCCAAATGCTTAATAAGGCTTGGTATTGAAGATGAAGCTATTTATAAATTAGATTTGCTATTAGATTTAAAAGAAACATCAAATCAAATTAAGGCAGATGCATTAACAGCACTTGCAATGGCTTATACAGAGCAAGATAGTACGCAAGTAGTAATTAATTTATTAGATTCTACACTGCTTTACAAAAATAAAAAGAACAATCAAAAAGCTAGAAATTTATTTATTTTAGGACAATTGTATCGCAAAGAGAATAAAATAGACTCCTCAAATATTGTATTTAATCAATTATCAAGTTTTAAAAAAGCACCTTATCGATTTAAAGTACATGCGCAATTAGAAAGAGCTAAAAATTATAACAAAGATATTGATAACACAGTTCAAATTGTTAAGGGCTTAGTCAAATTAAGTAAAAATAGAGATAATAGACCTTTTTTAGATGCAATTTATTATCAGTTAGGAAAAATAGATTTAATAAATAACAACACTGATGAAGCAGTAAATTATTTCAAAAAAGCACTACAAACAAAAAAATCGAATAAGCAAATAAAAAGTTTTGTTTACGAAGAGTTAGGTAATATTAAATTTGACAAAGCATCGTTTTTAAGTGCTGGAGCATATTACGATAGTGTTCTTGCGATAACCGAAAATAAAAACACAAAACGAATTAGGCGATTAATCAGAAAAAGAAAAAGTTTAGACGAAGTGATACGTTTAGAAAATATAACAGTAAAAAATGATAGCATTCTTGATCTAGTAACAATGAGTAAAGAGAATCAAACAAATTTTTTTAAAAACTATATAAAAGAGTTAAAAAAGAAAGATGAAGAGGCTCAAGTTATTGCTCAAAATAAAAAATCAACAGGTTTCGGTGAGACTTTAATTGACCCATCGTCAAAACAAAGTGCAAGAGGAGCTAAGTTTTATTTTTACAACGCACAAACAGTTGGATTTGGAGCAGCAGAATTTAAAAGAGTTTGGGGAGAAAGAGATTTAGTTGATAATTGGCGATTATCAGATAAAAAATCAAATTCAAATGAAGAAGAAGCGCTTGTTAAAGTTGAAGAAGAAGTAGTAGATCAAACTAAAAAATATGATGTAGATTATTATCTAAGTAAAATACCTACGAATAAAAAAGTATTAGATAGTATTGGAACACATAGAGATAAAGCTTATTATAAATTAGGCTTAATCTATAAAGAAAAGTTTAAGAAAGACGTATTGGCTACAACTAAGTTGGAAAAATTATTAAGCTTCTCTCCTGATAATAAAATGTTATTACCAGCCTATTATCATTTATATAAGGCTTATGAAAGTTTTAACATGATAAAAAGCGACTTTTATAAGGCTAAAATAACTTCGGATTATCCAGAATCACGATATGCACAAATGATTAATAATCCTGATTTTTTAACTAAAGAAAATGCAGATGCCAATTCTCCAGAAAGTATTTACGGAACAGTGTATAAACAATACTTAGATGAGAAATATCCAATTGTTATTGATAATTGTAAAAAGCATATAATTTCTTTTTCAAATACAGATATTGTGCCTAAATTTGAGTTGTTAAAAGCGTATGCTATAGCAAAAACAAAAGGGAGAGAAGCGTTTATACAAGTACTTACTTTTGTAGTTGATAATTATCCTAGTTTAGAAGAAGGCATTCATGCTAAAAAAGTGCTAGCAAGTTTGAATGGAGAAGTAATTATTGAAGAGAAAGAAGAAAAGATGAATACTCCAAAACCAAAACAAAAAAGTCCATCAAAAAAAGAGATGGATAAAAATCAAAGACCTTCTAATGAAAAAATGTTAGAATTAATAAAAAAGAATAAAAGAAAAAACTTAGGACCTCCAAGGTCAGGTAAATAATTATAGAACAATTAAAATTTAGATATTATGTTTTCAGATAAAAAAAGCAAATCAAGTGAATCAGGTCAAGTAGCAGATAGAAATATTATTGGAAAAAACACTACTTTTATTGGAGATATCATTTCTGAAGGAGATTTTAGAATTGATGGAACAATTGAAGGAACAATAAAAACATCAAGTAGAATTATAGTTGGAAAAGAAGGGAAAATAAAAGGTAAAGCCGTTTGTAAAAATGCAGATATTGAAGGAACGGTTAATGGCGAGTTAATGGTGAAGAATTTATTAAACCTTAAAGAAACAGCTAACGTTCAGGGAGATGTTTCTATGGATAAATTATCCGTAGCTCCAGGAGCAATTTTCAATGTTAATTGTGTAATGAAAGGCGGTGTTAAAGATTTACATAATGGAAAAAAAGGAAAAACCGAAAAAACAGCTTAATAAATTTGCGCGATTTTCAGGAATGGCGTTCCAGATGGGGATAACCATTTTTATAGGTGTTTTTATTGGAGCCAAACTGGATGAAAAATACCCAAATAAAAACAGTATTTACACACTCGTATTTACCTTAGTTTTTCTATTAGCTTCATTATATTCTGTAATTAAACAAGCTATCAAATTAGGCAATGACAATGAATAACACTATTCTGTATTACCTTCGTAAAATAACCATAAACACACTAATTTTCACTTTAGTACTGTTTGGATTACATAAATATGCACAACACTTTTTTTTCAGTGAGATTAAACTATTTCATCCTATTTATAGCATCTATTTATTTTTATTTCTTTCATTAATTACATTATTCTTTTTTATCATTAAAGCAGCACTTAAAAAACCAGAAACAATTTTTACTTCATTTGCAGTTGGAAGCCTCGCAAAATCTGCCATTGCTATTTTGTTTTTCCTACCATTACTCAAAACGAAATCCGATAATTTGAATCATACGGTGTTCAATTTTTTTATTCCGTATTTTTTATTTCTTTTTTTTGAGATTTATCAGATAATTAAACTATTTAACATCATAAATTCTGATAAAAAATAATCAAATAAAAGTACTTGCTTTTTAAATATATGTTAGTATATTTGCAAAATCTTATTAAGAGAATAAAAATCAACGAGATTCGGTAATGAAATTAACATTTTTTATTAAAAATATAGCTTTAAGTTTAGTGCTAATTATTTCAATTGGTACTACTGCTTTTAGTCAAGAACATAACACGTACAAAGCAACAGATAGCCATTCTAAAGATAAGCACAAAACTAAAGATGAAAAGTTTGATATTACTAGTATGATTATGCATCATATTAGTGATTCTCACGAATTTCATATTGCTGGCGATTTGTCCGTTCCTTTACCTATTATATTATGGACAAAAAAAGGCTTAGTTTCTTTTATGTCATCAGCATTTCATCATAACGATGACGGAACACACATTGTGGAGAAAAAAGGAATGAAATTTGCCAAATTTCATGATAAGATTTATGAAGTAGAAAATGGAGCTATCACATTAGACGATAAGCATCACCCAACAAATATAAAACCTTTAGATTTCTCGATCACAAAAAATGTATTTGCCATGTTGTTATCAGCATTATTCCTTTTATTTGGCTTTAAAGCAGCTGGTAAATCTTATAAAAAAAATGGTGTAGGCGCTCCAAAAGGAATTGCCAAATTCTTAGAGCCTTTAGTGATTTTTATAAGAGACGAAATTGCTATACCAAATATTGGAGAAAAACATTACAAAAAATATATACCATTATTATTAACCATCTTTTTCTTTGTATGGTTAAATAATATTTTTGGATTAATTCCATT
>CAYOFS010000141.1:0-5190 GCA_964403095.1 uncultured Flavobacteriaceae bacterium
AAAGTGTTTTTGATGGATGTACAGGTGTTTTATCCGAAGTAATTGTAGTGGATAATAATTCACAAGATTCAAGCTGTGAGATGATTGTAGAAAAATTCCCGAAAGTTAAGCTAATTGCTAATAAAAAAAATAAAGGTTTCTCTATAGCAAATAATCAAGGCGTTGCTATTGCAAAAGGAGAATATGTACTTATTCTAAACCCAGATACTGTTGTTGCTGAAGATACCTTTGAAAAAATACTAAAATTCGCAAAAACAAAAAATAATTTAGGTGCTTTAGGTATAAAATTAATTGATGGAACAGGTGCTTTTTTACCAGAAAGTAAAAGAGGAATTCCAACACCAAGTGTTTCCGTAAAAAAGATTTTAGGCTGGAATTCTAAAAAGTATTATGCCGCTCATTTAACCGAAAACGAAATAGGGAAAATTGAAATTCTTGTTGGGGCTTTTATGCTGATGAAAAAAAGTGTTTACAATGAAGTTGGTGGTTTTGATGAAGATTATTTTATGTATGGGGAAGATATTGATTTGAGTTATAAAATATTAAAAAAAGGCTATCAAAATTATTACCTTCCTAAAACTATAATAATTCATTATAAAGGAGAAAGCACTAAAAAAGACCTTAAATATTTGAATAATTTTTACGGCGCTATGAATATTTTTTATAAAAAACATTTTAATATCAATATGATACTTAATTTGTTTATGGATTTAGGAATTACCCTTGTTAAGAATGTAAAACGTCTTAAAACTAATAAGGAAAAAGAAATTCCCGTACCAATCAAAAAATACATTTATATTGGTCGTAATAATTCCAGCTTTGTTAAGCTAAAAAATAATATTAAACCTGAACTAGCAATTCATCACGAAATAATTAATATTAAAAAAATATTTTCTAGTAAGGTTGATGCCATTATATTTGATAATAATGATGTTTCAAATAAAGACATAATTAATACAATGTATGTCTTTAAAAATAATAATATAAAGTTTAGATTTATTCCTAAAAATAGTAATTTTTGTATCGGAAGTGATAATTCATCACATAAAGGACACATTATAAAATTCTAAAGACGATGGACTTTAAACTAGAGAAAAATTGGCGATATATTTTAGAAAAGGAGTTTGATAAATCGTATTTTAAACAATTAATGAAATTTATTACAACCGAATATTATAAGAATACTTGTTATCCTCAAAAAGAAGAAATATTTAATGCTTTTAACTGCTGTAGTTTTGAAGATTTAAAAGTGGTTATTATCGGTCAAGATCCATATCATGGTATTGGTCAAGCAAATGGTTTGTGTTTTTCGGTTAATGATGAAATTGCAATTCCTCCATCTTTAAAAAATATTTTTAAGGAATTAAATACTGATATTGAAAAGCCAATACCAACAGATGGGAATTTAATTTCGTGGGCGAAACAAGGTGTTTTGCTTTTAAATTCAAGCTTAACCGTTGAGGCACATAAGGCAGGTTCACATCAAAAAAAAGGATGGGAGAAATTTACCGATGCAGTAATTAGATTAATATCCGATAATAAACAAGACGTTGTTTTTCTGCTTTGGGGAGGATTTGCCAAAAAGAAAGGAGCTAAAATTGACAAAGAAAAACATTGTGTTTTACTATCAGGACATCCGTCACCTTTAAGCGCAAATAGAGGTTATTGGTTTGGTAATAAACACTTCTCTAAAACAAATAAATTTTTAAAAAATAAAGGCTTTGTAGAAATTGATTGGTGATTTTTTAATTTAGTCTTTAATTGGCAGTATTCAGTATTCAGTATTCAGTGTGTCAATGCCTAAATAACGTTGACCGTTGACCGTTGACCGTTTTCAGTTTTCAGTTTTCAGTTTTCGGTTTTCAGTTTTCAGTTTTTGTTTTCCAGTATTCAAAACTCAACATTCAAAAATTCAACATTAAAAACTCAACATTCATAATTATTAATAGTAGATTTGTAGCTGAAAATAAAATCATAAAAATGACATTAATAAAATCCATTTCAGGAATTAGAGGTACGATTGGAGGAAAAACAAACGATAATTTAACACCAATTGATGTAGTTAAATTTGCTGCAGCTTATGGTTATTTTTTAATTAATGAAAAAATAAAAAATAGTGAAGTAAGTTGTCCAAGTTGTGTTTCCAATGAGCCTTTAACAGTTGTTATTGGTCGTGATGCACGTATTTCGGGTAAAATGGTGAGTAATTTAGTAGCAAATACATTAATAGGCTTAGGGATTAATGTAGTTGATTTAGGTTTATCAACTACGCCAACTGTTGAGATTGCTGTTCCGTTAGAAGAAGCAGATGGCGGAATTATTTTAACCGCATCTCATAATCCAAAACAATGGAATGCTTTAAAATTACTGAATGAAAAAGGAGAGTTTTTAAATGACGCTCAAGGAAAGGAAATTTTAAATATAGCCGAAAGTGATTCAGTTATTTTTGCTGAGGTTGATGATTTAGGAACATATACTGAAAATGATAGTTATCTACAAAAGCATGTTGAAGAAGTTTTAAAATTAAATTTAGTTGATGTTGAGGCTATTAAAAAAGCAAATTTTAAAGTAGTTGTTGATGCTGTAAATTCTACTGGAGGAATTGCAATTCCTTTATTATTAGAAGCCTTGAATGTGTCATGTGTTAAGTTGTATTGTGAGCCTAACGGACAATTTCCTCACAATCCAGAACCTTTAGCTGAAAATTTAACTGAAATTTCTAAATTAGTAGTTAAAGAAAAAGCAGATTTAGGTATTGTGGTTGATCCAGACGTAGATAGGTTAGCCTTGGTAAGTGAAGATGGCTCCATGTTTGGCGAAGAATATACTTTAGTTGCATGTGCGGATTATGTGCTAAGTAAAACGCCAGGAAATACAGTTTCTAATTTGTCATCATCAAGAGCTTTAAGCGATGTTACAAATAAATATAACGGAAAATATCATGCAAGTGCTGTTGGTGAAGTTAATGTTGTTCAGTTAATGAAAGATACAAACGCCGTAATTGGTGGCGAAGGTAATGGTGGGGTTATTTATCCTGCATCACATTATGGACGAGATTCATTGGTTGGAGTAGCACTGTTTTTAAGTCACTTAGCTACTGGAAATAAATCATGTAAAGAATTGCGAGATTCATATCCATCTTATTTTATGAGTAAAAATAAAATTCAGTTAACACCTAAAATTAACGTAGAAGAATTGCTTGAAAAAGTAGAAAAGTTATATTGTAATGAACGTGTTTCTACTATTGATGGTGTGAAAATTGATTTTGATACAGAATGGGTGCATCTTAGAAAATCAAATACAGAACCAATTATTAGAATTTACACCGAAAGTACTTCGCAAAAAAAAGCAGATGAGTTAGCAGAAAAAATGATGAAACAAATAGCAAATATTGCAGGAATTTAGTTTTGAATAAAAAATGAAAAATGAAAAAAATAATAGTATTAGCAAGTTTAGTATTCGTAAATTTTACATTTGCTCAAGAGAAAATGCCTTCTGTAAATGAAACTTTTGAAACCTATAAAAAAATAAACTCTCGAAAAGGACAATTTTTTGCTTCTTGGGGTTGGAATAGAGGTTCTTATACAAAATCGGATATTACTTTTAAAGGCGATAATTTTGATTTTACTATTTACGATGTAAAAGCAGATGATAGACCAAACCCTTTTGGAATTAAATTTTTCTCGCCAGGAGATGTAACCTTACCGCAAACTAATTACCGATTTGGATATTTTATAAAAGATAATTATAATATTATATTAGGTGTAGATCATATGAAATATGTAATGAGAAGAGGTCAAGATGTTCGTATTGATGGGAGTATTTCAACAGGTGATTTTGATTATGAAGGTAATACATATAATTACGATGGAAACTACAGTGGAAGCACAATAAATTTAGCATCAGACTTCTTGAAATTTGAACATACTGATGGCTTGAATTATATTTTTGTTGGTGTAAATAGATTTGATAATTTTAATAAATTATTAGGTATTCATACGGATAAATTTGAAGTTAATTTAGAAGAAGGTGTTGATATAGGTATTCACATGCCAAAAACGAACACCACAATACTTGGGAAAGAGCGATATGATGAATTTCATGTGTCAGGATATGGTTTTTCGGCTAAATTAGGATTAAATTTAACCTTTTATAAACACTTTTATTTACAAGCAGATATGAAATATGGCTATGTAAATATGTCGGATATCAGAATAACATCAAATAAAGTTGATAGAGCAAAACAACATTTTGGTTTTTTTGAATCTATTTATTCTTTTGGATGGCGATTTAACATCAATTAATGGTATAATATATAATACTCAATAAAATGACCTTAGAGAAATACTTTGCAGCATATAGAGAAAATATTGTAGGTGTTGATACTACTTTTACTTCGCCTTATGGAGAGAAAAAAATTATTTATACCGATTGGACAGCAAGTGGAAGGTTATATAGACCAATTGAAGAAAAATTATTGAATGAATTTGGTCCTTTTGTCGCAAATACACATACCGAAACGTCGATTACAGGAGCTGTAATGACAAAAGCTTATCATAAAGCAAGGCAGATTATTAAAGCACATGTTAATGCAAATGAAGATGATGTTTTAATTACTCAAGGAAGTGGAATGACAGGTGTTGTGAATAAATTTCAACGAATTTTAGGTTTAAGAATTAGTGATAATTTAAAAGAATATATCACAATTCCCGATGAAATAAAACCAATTATATTCATTACTCACATGGAACACCATTCTAATCAAACTTCTTGGTTAGAAACAATTGCGGATGTAGAAATAATTCCATACTGTGATAAAGGCTTGGTTTGTATGCGTAGTTTTGAAAAATTATTAATAAAATATAAAGATCGAAAAATAAAAATAGCTTCGGTTACCGCATGTTCAAATGTAACAGGTATTCAGCCAGAAGTATTTAAAATTTCAAAAATAATTCATAAATATAAAGGTTTATGTTTTGTAGATTATGCATGTTCTGCACCTTATGTAGATATTGATATGCATAAAGATGAAGATTGTTATTTTGATGCAATTTTCTTTTCGCCTCATAAATTTTTAGGTGGTCCAGCAACTTCAGGCGTGTTAATTTTTAATAAAAATTTGTATAATAATACTACCCCAGATAATCCAGGTGGAGGAACAGTAAGTTGGACAGATCCTTGGGGAGAACA
>CAYOFS010000142.1:0-5176 GCA_964403095.1 uncultured Flavobacteriaceae bacterium
GTTTAACGGTTTTTACGTTGTTTTCTGCGTTCGAGAGATTGTTGCATTATAGTATATCGTTTTAATGTTTTGTGATATTGTTGTTTGGAAAAACGCGATGACTCTTCCATATGAATCTTAAAAAAACAACGGTGTTTTTTTATTTCTGTAATAGATGTTACAGGATTTTTTATTAGAGATACAAATTTATTAACATCATCTTTTAGAGCGCTAAGGTTATTTATTTTATGTATTTGCACATTTTTATTATGAAATACCATTCTAAATAAAGTGTCTCTAATTACCTTGTATTTAATAATATGACTTTCTTTAAGTTGTTCCAAATTATTCAAATACACTTTAGTATCTGTTAGTTGTTCATATCCTTTTTTAAGTAATTTTAAAGAATCATTAATAGTGGCTAGTTTTATATTTTTTTCAAAGATTAATTGCTTTACACTATCGATTTTTATACTATCGTTTTCTATTTTTAATAATTGTTTTTTATAATAGGCAATGTTAGATCTAGTAAAATGTTCTTTTGTAATTAATGCATTAATTTTGTTCGTGGAAGGAACGCTTCTATTTTCAAAAAAATTATTTAAAGAAAACTTATTCTCAATTGTTTCCGTAAAATCTAAAAACTCCTTTTTTTGTTTTTTGTTTAATTCTCCGTTAACAATTCTATTGTAAAAATGCAGTGTTATTTTAGAATACGTAGTATTTAATTTGTCGGTTAAAAATTGATTATTATAATTGTGTTTAAATTGTTTTAATGCCAACCAGTATAATTTGTCTATTTCCTTTTCTACTTTTAAATCTGAACCTTTCAAATAGTTTATCAAATCTAATATATATCTTGCATCATCTAAAACTGGGCTTGGTATATAATTGTTATAATCTATTTCATTAAGTTTAATGTCTTGTTCTTGTTTATTTATATCATAAAGAATTTTATTAATAGTGTTAAAAGCTTTGATGCTATCTTTAAGTTTCAAATAAACTAATGTTCTATATTTTAAAGTAGGTTTTATACGATGCTTTGGCATTTTTTCATCTTTTAAAATTATATCTAATACCTTATTTGCTTTTTTGTATTCTTTTGTTTTTATAAAAACTTTTACTTTTTCTAAAAGAAAAATAGGAATAAAATATTCTTCGCTTTTAGATTTATTCAATTTTATACCTTTATCAATATATTTTAATGCTAATTTTTCATTGTTATTGTAATATTCTGCAGCATCTAAATAGACAAAACAAGCCATATCTGATTCGTGTGGTGTTAAATCGTTATCTTTAATAAGTTTTAAGGCTTTATTAATATACAAAAGGGTGTTTTCATCATCATTTAGTTCTTGATATATTCTTGTGATATTTGTATGATATTGTATATCTCTAAGAACACCTAATTTTCCCATTCTATATTGTTGTACTAGCTCTCTTTTTTGAAGGTAGATATTATGTCCTTTATTTAAATAACCTATGGCATTTTGAAATTTCCCTTTTGTTCTTTCTTGGGCCGATAACCTAGAATAAATAGCAGTTAAGTAGTCTAGGTTTGGCTTTTTAACTTGTCTAAAAGTGTGTTCTGCTTTTTTTAAATACTCAATGTTTTTTTGAGGAATATTTAGATATCTATTATCATAAATACTTGCTAAATCTGTATAAAGAGCTCCAAGCATATTGGTATCTTTAACCTTTGTGGAATTATAAAAATTTATAGATTTAGAAAATATTTTTGTAGATTCATCTAACATTCCTAATTGTCTTGATACAACACCTGAGGAATGCATAGTTCTTAATAACGTTGTAGAGTCTATTTTTTTACAATTAAAATGATGGTCTAAGGATTTATTTACATAAATTCGAGATTCTTTCATATCTCGCATATAGTTATGTGCAAATATGTACAATCTTCTATATGATTGATAAAGTCGTTCTGGTTTGGCTCCTAATGCTTCAAGTTGTACTAATTGTTTTTTTAATTTTTTATATGCTTTTTTTCTTAAATCTTTGTCCCTAATATTTACTTCTTGTTCTCCAATATTTTTTAAAAGTTTTAAAAACGGAATAGTATCTTTTGGTATGTCGTTACTATTTAAAGCGACTTCTCTAAGTTCTAGAGATTTTTTAAATTTGAATTTTAATTGTAGTGAATCTGCAATTTTAGTAGATTTTTGCCATGATTGTTGCGCAAAAGAATAGCTTGTTAATACAATAAGTAATAATAAGAGAGCTTGTTTTTTCATAATAAATTATTTTTTTTTATTAAAAATATAATACACAAAAATTAATAATAATACGCCTAGTAAGATCCAAATAAAATAATTTGCAGAGGCTACTTGCTCTACATTACCTGTCAATACAATACCAGACCAATAATATGGGTGTTTTAATATATCATCGTCATTTAGTTCTAAGTAAGTAAGCTTGGCTTGTCTTAAGGCTTCTTTTTTATTTAGACCGTTATTCAAATTCTGATAAAAATACTCCATTATTTCCGAAGTACTTTCATCATCAATTTTCCATAAAGTAGTAACTATTGCAGGAACACCAGCATAATTAAAAGCTCTAGCTAAACTCATTATACCTTCTCCTTTTTGCAATTTGCCAACACCTGTTTCACAGGCACTTAGAGTCGCTAAATCAGCATTTATATTGTAGTTGTATAAATTTTTTACATATAGTAAATTAGATGTTTCACCACTGTCTGAAAAAGCTAAATAAGAATAATCAGGGAAAACATCATTTACAGATGCATGTGTAGCAAAGTGAATTAAATTATAATTATTTATTTCTTTATTAAAATTACTTATAGAGGCTTTATAATCTTTATAAACTTTTCCGTTAAAATACTGACTTATATATTTTGCCTCTTGCTCATTGTAAAGTAATGGTGAAAAACCAGTTCGTTCATGATTTGTAGCTTTAAAAGACCCTTTAAATTTAGGAGCAAACACCAATAATTTTGATTTTTTATTTGTTACTTTTTTATTTTGTTCTTGTAATAAAGTAACCGAATTAGCATAGCTTATACTATGTGTTTTTAATAAAAACTCTTTCCCTTTATCAGAAGTATTTAAAGCATCAAACGGAATGTAACTCAATAAATCATCAGTTATAATGGTTAAGTTTGTAGCTTGGGTGTTTTGTAAGGCTTTTTCTAAAATAGCCTTATAAACAATGTGACTATCTTTATAAATTGTTGTATCTTGAATATTTAATTTAGACGATTTACGATATAGTTTTTTAATTCTAGATTGTATTTTTTTTGTATAAGGAAATTGGTAAAATGCGTTTTTATCTTGCTCAATAACAATAAGATAAAATTTATCTCCAGAGACTAAATAGCTCAATATGGCTTCGTTATTTTGTAATTTACTTGAAATAGATTTTAAGGATACAATATCATTTTTATATTTTAAAGCGTAATATTTAGGGTATTGATTTTCAATAGTTGAAAGAAAATCATAATACGCATCTTTCACAGAATATAAGTCTTCTTCTAGTTTTTTATCTTTCTTGTTTTGTTTAAAAATAGCCTGCTCTAAATGTGAAATTTCTGCTCTAAGTTGCTGCTCTTTATCTATAATTTCTTTTGGTAAATCACCATATTTTGTTGCTTCTGTATTTTTAGTTGCTTCTAATAGGAGAATGCTTTTACTTTTTTCCATAAAGAAAAAAGCATCATCAATATATTTTGTATTATTTGTTAAATGGTATAATTTATAAGAAATCTCAACCATTTTTTGAATGGAAGGATAAGTTTCTTCTACCAAGAATTGTTTGTCTAATTTAGATTCGAATTCAGGTCTAAGTTCATCTAATGTTTTGATTATTACTTTAGAAGTTTTATGTGCCTTTTTTAAATAATCTATATTTTTATAATTTGTATATGCTAAATTTAAGGCTTGTAATTTTTCTTTTAAAACACGTATTAATTCTATTTTTGACACTGCCTTTTTAGGGTCTGGATTTGTGTTAATATCCATTTTATTAAATTCATTTTGTAATTGCATCAATGCTAATTGATATTGCTGCAGGCCTTTGTCAAATTTATTTTGTTCTATAAATAAATGTCCTATTTTGCCATGTATTTTTGCAATGTCAATATGTTTTTTATTAGCTCTATATTCTTTTGTTTTAGTTAAACTTTTCTCATAATAATAAGCTGCCTTTTTATACTTTTTCAAGCCCAGATAAGCATCTCCGTATAGTATATCTATTTTTTTATCAAAAGGATTATCTTCTTTGTGAAATGAATTGTTTTCATTAAGTATTTCTATAGTTTTATTAAATTTATTTTGCTTAAGATAATTTTTTGCTAATAATATAAACGTAGATAAAATATTATTTTTTAAATGGAGATTACTAGCATTTTTTTTATAATAAGATAAAGACTCTTTAAGTAATAAATTTGCTTTGGTATATTCTTTTTTCACTTCATAAACTTGTGAAAGCAATTTTTTAGAATTATAAAATCCAGACTCCCAATTTACCATACTATCTTTATTAGTATATTGCAATTGTATATCTTTTTTAAAAAGAGACTCTGCTAAATCATATTTACCAGTATGCCTATAATTCACGCCCAAAAAACTATAAATACTGCTAAGCATTTCTAAATCTTGTTGCGTTTTTTCCTTTTGCGGAATAGCATTTATTATACTAAGTAATTCTTTGAAATATTTTTTTGAAGTGGTATATTGTTTTAATTTATAATTATAATTCCCTTTATCAAATAGTAAGTAATTTTTATAAAATGCTAAATTAGAAAAAGTATCTAAGCGTTTATCATTAAAAAGTAGTTCTTCATTTCTTTTAATATTTAAGGCGTAATTTTTTAAATCATAATTGTTACCGTTGGCATTCATTAAATAGAGATAACTACTTAATAAAGTAGTTAAATCATTATGTGTATTAGCAAGTTTTATTGTTTTTTCATAATAATAATACGCACTATCTTTATTGCTATAATGAAAAGATAATGCTTTATTAAATAGTTTTTCAATCTCCTTATTTGTATTTTGGCCACTAAGTAACTGAGTAATACTAAATAGTAATATGTAAAATAACTTATATTTCATAAAAAAATTCTCCGTTAGGAGCGTTTAAATATACAACTTTTAAAGTTCTTATTATCTCAAGTTTCGGAGCAAATATACATAAAAAATCAAGCAACGCTTTTGTTTAATGA
>CAYOFS010000143.1:0-5168 GCA_964403095.1 uncultured Flavobacteriaceae bacterium
AATTATATCTCATATTTCAAGTGAAATTAATGGCAAATCTCGGTATCGATTATATATCAAAAACGAACAAGAAAAGACAACAATGAAATGCTTGAAAAAAATGAACGAAGACGAAATTGAACGAATTTGGAAACTAAACAATGAATAAAAACTGGCTATAACAAGACGATGATGATGCCAGCTCTCCTATCGTCGAGCCGTCACATATCGCAGACGTTGTGCTTAATGCAAAAACGAGTTCGTTAAACAACAAAAATGGAGACTAAAAACAGAAATATCATTTTTATTGGAGGAGTTCACGGAGTTGGAAAAGGGACAATTTGTAAAAAAATTTCTGTTTCAAAAAAAATTACTCATCTCTCTGCCAGCAAAGTTTTAAAATGGAATGAAATTAGCACAAAGGAAAATAAATTGGTCAAAAGTCTTGATACGACACAAAGCAGACTAATAAAAGGTTTAGACGCTTTAATAAAAAACATCAATACTTATTTATTAGACGGACATTATTGTTTGTTGAATTCCAATAGTAAACCTGAAAAAGTTTCAGAAAAGACATTCGAAATAATTAACCCAAAAGTTATGGCGATAGTAATTGAAGAGACAGAGATAATTTATGAAAGGTTAAAACAAAGAGATGGAACAAAATACAGTTTATCCCTTTTAAATGAAATGCAAGAAATGGAAATTGATTATGCAAAATACCTTTCTTCAAAATTCAATAAACCTTATGTAGAAATACACAAAAATAATTACGGAAACTTAAATAAATACTTACCATAATGAAAGTATTATTAGACACAAATATTATTATCCATAGAGAGGCAAATAGAATAGTAAACTATGATATTGGTCAATTATATAATTGGATTGATAAACTACATTTAGAAAAATTTGTTCATCCAATAACAGTTTCTGAAATTGGAAATTATAAAGACGTAAAGACTGTCGAAACCTTTTCAGTCAAATTAGAAAGTTATAATAAAATTAAGCGTCCATTAACTTTTTCAGAGACTGTTCAAGAAGTTAGCAATAAAATTGACGTAAATGAAAATGATATAAATGACACACACTTATTAAACGAAATCTATGAAGGTCGTATTGATATTCTTATAACTCAAGATAAAAAAATACATACAAAAGCATTACTTCTTGATATTTCAGATAAGGTATTTAAAATTCAAAGTTTTTTAGAAAAAGTAACTTCTGAAAACCCTGAATTAGTTGATTATAATGTTCTTGCTGTTAATAAATCTGATTTTGAAGAAATTGACGTAAAGAATACATTTTTTGATAGTTTTAGAGAAGATTATGATGAATTTGATAGTTGGTTTATCAAAAAATTTGACAACGTCTGTTATGTCTGTCATAGTGACAATAATTTAACGGCATTTCTATATATAAAAGTTGAAGAAGCAGGAAGTGAAAGTTATGCAGAAATCACACCTCATTTTTCTCAAAAAAAAAGATTAAAAATTGGTACTTTAAAGGTTGTCAGTAATGGTTATAAAATTGGTGAACGTTTTTTAAAAATAGTATTTGATAATGCTATTCAATATAAGGTCGAAGAAATTTATGTTACTGTATTTGACAAAAGACCAGAACAAAGTCAATTAATAGAGATGCTTAAAAATTGGGGGTTTATTGAACACGGAATAAAAACCACAAAAAACGGAGATGAAATTGTACTAACAAGAAACTTTAATAAAACATCACCTATAAATATCGCAAATCCAAAGTTTACTTTTCCATTCTTTTCAAGAGAAACAGAAAAATACATAATAAAAATAGAACCTCAATATCACACGGAATTATTTCCTGACAGCATAAACACAAGAGAAGATGCAACGAAATATGTAGATAATGAACCTCATAGAAATAGAATAGGAAAAGTTTATATTTCCCATTCAAAGGACAGGCATTTAAAATCAGGAGATATAATAATTATTTATAGAATGGGAGAAACAAAGCCTAAAAAATATTCAAGTACAGTAACTTCAATTTGTATTGTAGAAGAAGTAGTTGATAATTTGAAGACATTTGATGACTTTTATTCAGTTTGCAATCGTAGAACAATGATTAGTAAAGATGATTTGTTAAATAATTGGTGGAACAGATTTCCAAAGTACAGACCTTTTGTTATTAAATTTCTATTCGCTCATTCTTTTCCGACACCGAAACCAACTTTAAATGATTTAAATCAAATTGGCGTCATTCCTGACATTATGAATATGCCAAGAGGATTTATTAAAATTGACAATAACCAGTTTAATAATTTAGTTAAATTTGCATACCAAAGAAGATAAAATATGAAAGTAATACTATCAATAAAACCGAAATTTGCATATAAGATATTTGACGGTTCAAAGAAATTTGAATTCAGAAAGTCGATATTTAAAAATGAAAATGTTAAAACTATTATTGTATATGCTTCATCGCCAGTCCAAAAAGTAATTGGAGAATTTGAAATTGGAAAAATATTTAATAATGACCTTGAAACATTATGGAATTTAACAAAAGAGTATTCGGGAATTTCAGAACAGTATTTTTACGATTATTTTACTAATAAGGAAAAAGGGTTTGCAATACAAGTTAAGAATAAAAAGAAATATTCCGAACCTAAATGTTTGAGGGAAGATTTTAATTTGCATCCACCTCAATCATTTGCATATGTAAAAAGCACTAAAGCACAACAATCTGTATAGTTAATGGCTATAAAGTGCTAAATTTGAAGTTCAGTTCTTTTAATAAAGTTCTGTGATAAACTGAAAATTTCGGCTCTTTAAAACGCCACTACTCATACACAAGTCGTTACCAACAAGCACAGAACGAAAAAAAAACCGTGCTAAAATTCAAAAGCCAACCGCATATTTTACATATATATTTTTTGCCAACGCTCAATTCAATCACTAAAAAATAAAAGAGTAAAATTGCCCAACACTAAAAAAACTAATAATTGGCAGTAAAATTCTTTGTTGCCAAAATATAGTTTGTTATATTTGCAAAACTAAATCGAAATAAACATCAGCAAAGATAAATTACATATTGATGAATTTAAAACATTCTTTAAAACTAAAGATAGTTTTAAAACAAAAGAGATTGTTGAATTTTTTAAAAAAAATGAGCCAAAACTAAGTAAAACGACTACTAATTGGAGGATATTTTCACTCGTAAAAAAAGGGATACTTAAAAGAACTGGAAGAGGCAAGTTTACTCTTGGAGAAACAAACTATTATCTTCCTGAAATCACTCCTGAACAAAAATCACTACATAAAAAAATAAAAAAGGATTTCCCTTTTTTAGAATTGTGTATTTGGAATACTTCCTCTTTAAACGAGTTTTCTATCCACCAAACTAATCAATACTTTCAAATTATTGAAGTGGAAAAAGAGATAACTCAATCTATTTTTATTCATTTAAAAGAACAAAAAAAGAATGTTTTTTTAGAACCAACCAAAGACGTGTTTGAAAGATATGTTACCGATAGTAAAAATGTGATAATTGTAAAAACATTAATTACTGAAGCACCTACAATAAATATTGATAACATAAAGACTTCATCCTTAGAAAAAATATTAGTTGATATTTTCTGTAATGAAATTATATTTTCCGCCTATCAAGGTAATGAAATGAAAACAATTTATAAAAATGCTATTTCTAAATATGCTGTCAATGAGAGTAAACTACTACGCTACGCAAATAGAAGAGGAAAAAAAGAAGAATTAAAAAACTACCTAAAACTAATTAACGGCAAATAACACTAACTATTGCCAAAATATAGAAAATGATAAATCAAAAAGAAATAACAATTGATTGGATAAACAAAGTTTCTAAAGAAAACAAAAATGCTGATAAAATTCTTGTAGAGAAAGTTATCAGAGCATTACTGTTATTAGAAGGTCTTGTTAAACAAGAAATCCCGTTTGTCTTTAAAGGTGGAACTGCTTTAATGCTACACTTTAATTCAACAAAAAGACTTTCTATAGATATTGACATCATTTTACCAAAAGAGAATACTGATTTTGAAGATAAATTAAATGCTTTAGTAAAAGAACAGGGTTTTATACGAAAAGAGTTAAACCACAGAAATACAAAGTCAATAATAAAAAAAGAACATTACAAATTTTACTATACGCCTATTCATAAATCAAACAAAGAAGAAGATTATATTTTACTCGATATATTGTTTGAAGAGCCTAACTATCAAAACATAATTCAATTACCTGTACAATCTGCTTTTGTGCCAATAATTGACAATCCTTTATTAGTTAATATTCCAAGTTTAGAAGATATTTTAGGAGATAAACTGACTGCTTTTGCCCCAAACACAACTGGAATACCATACCAAAAAAGCGGTAATAGTATGAGTATGGAAATCATAAAACAACTCTATGATATTGGTAATCTATTTGACAAAGCAAACGATATAAATATTACTAAAGCCACTTTTTACAAATTTGCAATAACTGAATTAACCTACCGAAACAACAAAGAGTTAAGCGAAAAAGATGTATTGGAAGATATTTACCAAACTTCTCTTTGCATTGCAAGTAGAGGAGCAGATGGAAAAGGAAATTTTGAAGAATTACAATTAGGAATACAAAGAATACGGGCTTATATTTTTTCTGAAAGTTATCATATTGAAAAAGCAATTATTCAAGCATCAAAAGTTGCTTATCTCATTACGCTCTTTGAAAATAATGGTACAATTATAGAAAGATACAGCAATCCGTTACAAATGAAAGATTGGCAAATAAAAGAGCCAATGAACAACAAATTAAACAAACTTAAAAAATCGAACCCTGAAGCATTTTTCTATTGGTATAAGATTTACGAAATAAAACACTAATGAAACACGAAAAAATAAAATTACCAAAGTTAGAAAAACTACTAATGGATCTAGCAGATGACCTAAGAGGTAAAATGGATGCTTCTGAATATAAAGAGTACATTTTTGGTATGCTCTTTTTAAAAAGAATGTCAGATGTTTTTGACCAAAAACGTGTCCAATTTAAAAAAGGAGAATACAAACATTTAGATGAAAAGACTTTAAATGAAGTCCTTGAAGATAAATTAACCTATGGTGATACTTTTTTTGTACCCAAAAGAGCCAGGTGGAATGAAAAATTTATTGATGAAAACGGAATAGAACAACCACCAATAAAACACTT
>CAYOFS010000144.1:0-5067 GCA_964403095.1 uncultured Flavobacteriaceae bacterium
AAAAGTATACTTTAAACAAATCTAAATTAGATAGTTTATTTGATGTATTAGATAAAAATGATAAATTTATGGGAAGTATTGCACTATCTCAAAACGGGAAAATTATATATACAAACGCAATAGGTTTTGATGATATTGAAACTCAAAAAAAATCTACTATTAATACAAAATACAGAATTGGCTCAATTTCAAAAATGTTTACTGCTTCGCTAATTTTTAAAGCAATCGAAGAAAATAAATTAAGTATAGAACAAACCATTGAAACATTTTTTCCGACAATTGAAAATTCCGATAGCATCACTATTAGCAATTTATTAAACCACAGAAGTGGTATTCATAACTTCACTAATGATGATACATATTTAACAAACACTCAATATAAAACAGAACAAGAGAAGATTTTTTATTTGAATAATTTAAGTGTATTTTCTAACAGTCTAATATCGCCATATTAATAATATGTATATCCTCCAACTTTTGATATGTATTTAGCTAAGCGCATCACTTGATGTGAGTAACCATATTCATTATCATACCAAACATAAATCACGACATTTTTACCATCTTCCGTTGCAATTGTAGCCTGACTATCAAAAATAGAAGGTGCAGATGAACCAATAATATCACTTGAAACTAATTCATTACTTAAAGCGTATTTTATTTGTGCTACTAAATCACCTTCTAAGGCATATTTTTTTATTACTGCATTAATTGAATCAACACTTGCAGTGTTCTCTAATCGTAAGTTAAGTATTGCCAAAGAACCATTAGGAACAGGAACACGAATGGCATTTGATGTTAATTTACCTTCTAGACTTGGTAACGCTTTTGAAACAGCTTTTCCTGCACCAGTTTCAGTAATTACCATATTTAAAGCTGCTGCTCTACCTCTACGATACTTACTGTGCATGTTATCAACTAAATTCTGATCGTTTGTATAGGCATGAATAGTTTCTAAATGCCCACTTTCTATTCCGAAACTTTCTTCAATTACTTTTAAAACAGGTGCAATTGCATTGGTTGTACATGATGCCGCTGAAAAAATATTTACATTATCTGGAGTATGCTCTTTATGATTTACTCCATAAACAATATTTGGAATTCCTTTTCCTGGCGCTGTTAAAAGTACTTTATCAACACCTACACAATTCAAATGTCTTGATAATGCTTCCTTATCTCTAAAAGCGCCCGTATTATCAATTACCAAAGCATTATTTATTCCATATTCAGTATAATCAATTTCTTCAGGCTGCTTTGCTTGTATCATAAATACTGTTGTACCATTAACTATTAAAGCCTTTCTATCAAAATCAGCTCTAACAGTACCTAGGAAATCACCATGAACAGAATCGTTTCGTAATAAAGCGGCACGTTTCTCTAAAATAACAGGCGTTAATTCACCTCTAGTTACAATAGCACGTAAACGCATTTGCTTTCCTTTACCAGATTTTGACATTAGTTCTCTTGCTACCAATCTACCTATTCGTCCAAATCCATATAAAACAACATCTTTAGGATTAAAATCATCGGATGAGTTCGCATTTTTTAATTTATCTTTTACAAAATCTAGCGTATTTTCAAAACTATGATCATCTAAATGATACTCATACGCTAATTTACCTATATCTAATTTTGATGGTGGCAATTCTATTTGTAAAATAGCTCTTGAAATTTCTAACGTATCAAAAATTGAGATTGGTTTTTGTACAAAATCACTAGCGTATGCTAACAAATTTAAAATCTCACTTACATTTCTATCTATTAACTGATTTCTAAATAAAATTAATTCAGTTGATTTATCAAACCATAAATCTGAAATATTTTTAATAAATTCTACCGTAGCTCTTCTACGATCTGCTTGAAAAGAAAGTTCCTTTTCGTAATTGTGTTTTGCTGACATTTAATTAAATATTATTAATGTACGGCAAATTTAACGAAAACGTTTTCTAAATAATACTTTTTTACACTAAAAAAACATGTTTTTTCAACATACTTTTAACAATTTATCATGCCTCACATATAAAAGCTAAGGACAAATTATAAAAGTTATTACTCTTACTAGCATGACTTTACAACAGCTATTTTCTATGGTTGCACGTTACATATACGAAAACTCTTGCGGACTTAAGGCTTACTTAATAAATATTTCAGGGCAAACTCACACTTTTTTTAAAAAAAATAAATTTCAATCAAAAACACTTGACTTTGTCATGTGTTTTTCCGTCCTTTACACTTCATTAAATATAAAACATTAAAACGATTTCATATTAAATCGTTATGCCCAATTAGACGAAATCCGTTACCTAAACAATAATCCTAAAAAAAACCATCCTTTTATACTTCTAATAAAATAATAATCCATACTTTTGGACAATATTAGTCAAAACAAACATTGTCTTATGAAATTGTTTAGTGAAATTATTAAATCCAAAAGAGAAGAACATAAATTGTTTCTTAGACAAGTTTCCGCATTGATGGAAATTGACCAAGCAATTATCAGTAAATTTGAAAGAGGAGAAAGAAAACCGACAAAAGAACAAGTTTTAAAATTTGCTGAAATTTACGACCTAAACCCAGACGAATTAGTAATTTCTTGGTATAGTGATAAAGTTGCCTATGATTTACTTTCGGAAGAGAATGCAGAAAAAATACTTAAAGTAGCGGAATCTAAAGTTAAATATCTAAAACGCAAATAAGATGAAAAAGAATTTATTATCATTATTTTCAGGTTGTGGAGGAATGGACATAGGATTTGAGGGCGGTTTTAAAACTCAAAAATCTACATTGAATACTGAAATTCATAAAGATTGGATACAATCAGAAGAAAAAAACAGTTATATTTTAAAAGAAACGATTTTTGAAACAAAATTTGCAAACGATATAAGTAGTCATGCAAAAGTTGCTTGGAATTCGTATTTCTCTAAAAAAAGAGGTTACGATTTAAATGGTACATTTAGAGTAGATAGCATTGTTGATATTGTAAAAGAATATAAAAATGGCGATAAAAATGTTTTTCCAAAAAATATTGAAATTGTAACAGGTGGGTTTCCTTGTCAAGATTTTAGCGTATCAGGAAAGCGAAATGGTTTTAATTCTCATAAAGACCACAATGGAACTATAAAAGACGACATTCCAACTGAGGAAACAAGAGGGAAGTTATATATGTGGATGAAAGAAGTAGTTGAAATTACTTTACCTAAAATATTTATAGCAGAAAATGTCAAAGGACTTGCAAATTTAGGAACTGTAAAAGATATTATACAATCTGACTTTTCCGAAATTAATGGAGATGGATATTTGGTGCTATCACCAAAAGTTTTACACGCAGGAAATTTTGGAATTCCTCAATCAAGAGAAAGAATTTTTTTTATAGGACTTAAAAAATCTGCACTCACAAAAAAAGCATTAAAAGAATTATCTAAAGCAAGTATCTCTGAAAAATACAGTCCTTATCCAGTTGCAACTCACAGATTAAATGGAGAAATGCACTATTCTTCCGTAGAAAACGAAATGATAACTTTTACACAATGTAAAAATGTGCTTTTAGATTTGAAAGAACCTGAAAAAAGCAAAGACTTATCTCAAATCTATTATTCAAAAGCAAAGTTTATGGGTAAACATTGCCAAGGTCAAAAAGAAATTAAATTAGATAAGTTAGCCCCAACTATTAGAGCAGAACATCACGGGAATATAGAATTTAGACGGTTATCCATAGAAAATGGAGGTAATTACACTTCTGAATTTAAAAAAGGAAAAAAAGAAAGGAGATTGACATTAAGAGAATGTGCAAGAATACAAACATTTCCAGATGATTTTAATTTTGTTTTACCATCAGAAAAAGATAGTAGAAAAAAGTTTGCATTAAGCCCTTCACAAGGTTATAAGTTAGTTGGAAATGCTGTACCACCACTTTTAGCATATCATATTGCAAAAAAAATAGAAACTAATTGGTCGTTATATTTTGAATCTTAGTATTTTTGTTGCTTATAGATAATTATGAGCAATAATATAGAAACAAATCCGATACAACTATTTTTAGCAGTTTACTTTTACTTGCTTGAAAACGATTTGAATAACTCTGACAATGAACTTTCAAGAGTTAAATTTCAATCAGAAGAAGCAAATACAGATGAACATCTAAAAAAATATTTTCAAAAATACATTTTAGATAATAATGATATATCCAAGACAAACCTAAAATCAGTTTTAATCAAAAATAATACTAAAACTAATACCATAGATATTGGTAAGTTAATCACTTATAAAATAACGAATGTTTTGCTACCTGAAGAACTATCAAAAGAACAAAAAGAAGACATTACTAGTTCAAAGAAATCTGTATATACAAATCCTGACTTATTCTTAGAAATATCTAACGGAAAAAATACTTATTTTGAATCGTTAGAATTAAAATCTACTAAAAACAATAACATTCCAGGTTCAAGCGTACAACAAGTTTTACCATTTGAATGGGTTATTTTTGTTAAAAGAAATAAGGATAGTGTAACAATTTCAACAGGCTATTATATTAATAGTATCACTGAAAAATTGCCTTTCCCTGATAGAAGTCCAAGACCTCAAATTGGTTTTAAAACTCTAACTAATTGGAATAAGGTAAATAGGATAATTGAAGAGAATACATTGGTAATTCAGAATACCGAAAAACTGAATGATGAAAAGATTAAACTTCTTACTGATTGGCAAGATTATTTAGCAAGCGAATGGCTTAATATTATCAAAACAGATGAAGCAAAGAATAATGAAAAATGGTTCAATAATGCTTTGCGAAAATTTGCTGTAAAGTTTTTAGAATATTCTGAAACACTAAGCGAATTCGAAAGAAAAACCTTAAAGAAAAAACTAAATTCTTTGATAAAATAAAATAACAAAAGGGCATAACAAAGTATATAAATCATTGGGCAACAAGTGATTAAATCAAAGTTAGTGGTTTTAAATATAGTTAGAGATAAACCGAAAAGAAGTGCTTATAAATGCCCAACGCTTCATATACAAACCGTTGGCGTTCATACCAAGACTGAACTAAAATTGAAAACTACAGACCAAAAC
>CAYOFS010000145.1:0-5046 GCA_964403095.1 uncultured Flavobacteriaceae bacterium
CTTTAAATAAAGGAAGTATAGATATTATGAGGTTTTTGTCATGTACTTAGAATTTTTCTTTTAAAAAAGGTGCCGTTAATGAATGCTTATTTTTTATTAGATTTTCTGGTGTTCCTTGAAAAATTAATTGCCCACCATTTTTGCCGCCTTCCAAGCCTAAGTCAATAATATAATCAGCTACTTTGATAAGTTCTATATTGTGTTCAACAACAATAATAGTATGACCATTATTTATTAAAGCATGGAATGATTTTATCAATTTTTTAATATCATGAAAATGTAAACCTGTTGTTGGTTCGTCAAAAATAAAGAGTGTTTTGGCAGCATTTGAACCTTTAATTAAAAAGCTAGCTAGTTTAATTCGCTGTGCTTCTCCACCAGAAAGTGTTGAAGATGCTTGTCCTAATTGCACATAGCCTAAACCGACATCTTGTAAAGGTTTTATTTTTTTCACAAGACGTTTATCATCTGTCTCAGTAAAAAAAGTCATTGCCTCATCAATACTTAAATCTAAAATATCAGATATTGATTTATTGTTATATTTTACTTCTAAAACTTCCTTTTTAAAGCGTTTTCCTTTACAAGTTTCACAAGTAAGATGTACATCTGCCATAAATTGCATTTCAACAGTTACTTGACCTTCGCCCTTACAAGTTTCACATCTTCCGCCGTCAACATTAAAAGAAAAATGCTTTGGTCTAAAATTTCTAATATTTGATAATTGCTGATTTGCAAACAAAGCCCTAATATCATCATAGGCTTTGATATATGTTATCGGATTTGACCTACTTGATCTGCCTATTGGGTTTTGGTCTATAAATTCAACTTGTTTTAGTTGCTCAAAAGAGCCTTCTATTTTTGTAAATTCACCTGCTTTTGAGCTGTAATCGTTTATTTTTTTATGAACAGCTGGAAATAATATTTTTTTAACGAGTGTGCTTTTTCCGCTTCCAGAAACACCTGTTACTACGCTTAAAGCATTTAAAGGAAAAGTAACATCAATGTTTTTTAAATTATTTTCTCTTGCGCCAATTATTTTAATATAGTTTTTGCTTGTTCTTCGTTTTAATGGAACTGCAATTTCTTGTTTTCCGTTAAGGTACTGTGCCGTTAATGAATTCGATTTTAAAATTTGCTTCCACGTGCCTTCTGCAACTAACTCACCTCCAAAAACACCTGCTTCTGGACCAATATCAAAAATATAATCTGCAGCAGCCATGATATCTTCATCATGTTCTACTACAATTACGGTATTACCTAAATCACGTAAGTTTTTCAATACTTTTATTAATCGTTTAGTGTCTTTTGGATGCAGACCAATACTAGGTTCGTCTAAAATATACATAGAGCCAACTAAACTAGAACCTAAAGATGTTGCCAAGTTTATTCGTTGACTTTCTCCGCCAGATAAGGTATTTGATGGTCTGTTTAGATTGAGGTAATTTAAACCAACATCGTTTAAAAATTGCAGCCTATTTTTAATTTCAACAAGTAACCTTTTAGCTACTTTTGTATCGTATTTATTGAGTTTTAAATCGTTAAAAACAACTAATAATTCGTCTAATGGTAACTGTACTAATTCTGAAATATTTTTACCTCCAATTTTTACATAATCGGTTTCTTTTCTTAATCGATTACCTTGACATGTTGTACAAATAGTTTTTCCACGATAGCGAGAAAGCATTACTCTAAATTGAATTTTATAGCTTTTCTTTTCTAAAAAATCAAAAAAATGATTAATACCTTTAAAGGATTTTGTTCCGTTCCAAATTAAACTTTTTTGCTCATTAGAAAGCTCGTAGTAAGGTTTATGAATTGGAATACCATATTCTACTGAAGCTAAAATTAGATTTTCTTTATATTCAGCAAAACGTTCTGTTCGCCAAGGAACAATGGCATCGTTATAGATTGATAAAGAAGAATTTGGGATAACCAAATCAGTATCAATACCAATTATATTTCCATGACCTTCGCATTTTGAACAAGCGCCATACGGATTGTTAAAACTGAAAAAGTGTGTATTTGGTTCAAGAAATGTTATGTTATCTAATTCAAATTTATTTGAAAAATTCCGAATTTTATTATCCGATAAATTTTCAATAGTACACAAACCATGACCTTCATAAAAAGTAGTTTGAACAGAATCTGCTAAGCGATTATAAAAGTCTTCGTTTTGCTGAGTTACAATTCGATCAACTACAATGAATAGTGTTTTTGATTTTGAAATTTGCTGGATAAATTCCTTTGAAAAAGGTGTTTTTAAACGTGTAACTGTATCGTTAATTTTAATTCTGGAGTAACCTTGTTGTACTAAAACATTTAGATAGGTATCTATGTTTTTATCTTTTGATAATTTTATTGGTGCAAGTAAAAGTAGTTTAGAATCATTAGATAATTCCTTTATAAAGTTAATAACATCTTCTATTTTATCTTTTTTAACTTCCTGATTAGAAATAGGAGAGTAGGTTTTACCAATTCTAGCAAAAAGCAGTTTCAGGTAATCGTAAATTTCGGTTGAAGTTCCAACTGTTGATCTTGGGTTGGTAGAATTTACCTTTTGTTCAATAGCAATCGCAGGAGAAATACCTTTAATATAATCTACTTTTGGTTTATTTAATTTGCCTAAAAATTGACGTGCATAACTGGATAAACTTTCTACATAACGCCTTTGTCCTTCGGCATATAAAGTGTCAAACGCCAAACTTGATTTACCAGAACCAGACAAGCCTGTAATAACAATTAACTTGTTTCTAGGTATTGCCATATCTATATTTTTAAGGTTGTGCAAAGCAGCTCCTTTTATTAAAATATAGTCTATTGGGTTTAAGTTGTCGAGTTTTTTTGACATTTGACAAAGAAACAAAAAACACTCCAATTAATGAAGTGTTTTTTGTTTATTTGTCTTGCGTGTAATTGTAGTTTTGATTTTATATCAATTCAACATCAAAATACGCTATAAATTATTTATTTTTTCACGTTTTCCTGCACTTAAAATTTAAGACATAGATTGCTATGCTTGAAATTTGAGGATTGTAAAACATAAAAATATTTCAAATTTATTTAGCGCATTTTGAAATAGAATTGGTATTAATATTACTCTGTATAAAAAACAGAAAAAGCACCTTCGCTAAATTCTTTAGTTAGCGTACCATGTTGTCCAGAAAACTCAAAAGTAGCAACAATCTTATTAGTGTTCATATCATGTGATATTATTTGTAATGTTGGTGCAGAAATAGCGCCTGAATATGCGCCAAATTCTTGACTTAGGCTAATATCTCTAAAAGTTGCTATTGATTCACTTGCAGGGTTGGTTGTACTGGTTTGTAAAACATGTGAGCTACCTAAAACAACATTTGCAGGGAATTGAAGTTTTAAAATATTATTTGAACCATTATTCGTTGCTTTTAATTGGATTACATCAACTCCATCAACTATTATTTTTTCAGCGTTTAGTGTTGTTTCTACAAATTCATCACCATCAATTTTCATGAAAAAAGTATTGTTGTCTGGTGTGGTTTCTGGTTCAATATTTGGATTAATAGCTTCGGTTATAGAGAAATTAATATTCTTAAATAAGCCGTTGCTAAAGTTTTTTATTTCTTCGGTATAAATAATGTTATTGTCAGCATCTAAAATTGGTTGTCCTTGGTCATTTAGTAAAGGAATAGTCCTAGTACCAATAAATGAAAAAGCACCAAATAGCTTGTTGTTTAGGTAATCAATATTGTTTAAATCAATTCGTCCTGAAAAAGCTGTAGGCGAAGTGTTAAAAGTATCATCTGTGTCTTTTTTATATGCAATTGCTCCAATTTCATTGTTTGGTGAAAGTGTATATTCTCCAATTTCATCGTTATTTAAACTGATTACAATAACTTCTTTAGTGCTTGTTTTTGTAGCTTTTAAAATAGTTATACCGTTAACAATACTTGCCGAAACATAGTCTGCAATATAGGTTTGATTGTCAAAATCTACTTGAAATAGTACTTGATTTTCTGGTAATTGTTGTTCTCCAAAATTAATTTCAATATTTTTTTCGCAAGCAATTAAAGTAGTTATAATAATACTTAATAGGGTTAATCTTTTTTTCATGTGTAATTTTTAATAGTGTAAATTTAGACTGGCTGTTTTATAAAGTTTGGAACAAAAATAATAAACTAATTTGATTTTTCTATAATGCTCACTACTTTCTGTACATCTTCTAACGTATCAACAGGAATTGAATTGTGTTTAGTTATAGCTATTTTAATATTGTTTCCGTTTTCTAACCATCTTAATTGCTCTAGTTTTTCATTTTTTTCTAAATTAGTTTCTTTCATGTTTGCAAAATTAGTTAAAGAGGTAGGAGTGAAGCCATACATACCAACATGTTTATAGTATGTATTATGTTTATACCAATCCGTTTTGTTTTCGTCTCTGATTACAGGTATTATAGCTCTACTAAAATACATGGCATTGTTATTTTTATTGAATACCACAAAAACTCCAGAATTTAGTTCTTCTTGTTTTTTTGTAGGAACAACTAATGTGGCCATTTTGGTTTGAGTGTCTTCAAAACAAGAAACTAAGCTAGTGATTTGCGCAGGTTCAAGTAAGGGTTCATCACCTTGAATGTTAAGTACGATGTCAAAATGAATATTGCTTTCTTTTTGAAAAATAGTATATGCTTCTAGGCATCTATTTGTTCCTGTAGTATGATTTGAAGCTGTCATAACTACTTTTCCGTTAAAAGAAATGACTTCATCAAAAATACGTTTGTCATCGGTCGCAACTACTACGTATTCCAAAGTTTTTTTGGCTTGTTCATAAACACGTTGAATCATTGTTTTACCACAAATGTCAATTAAGGGTTTTCCTTCTAATCTTGTAGAACCATATCTTGCAGGTATTATACCTATTATTTTTTTAGGTTTAATCATTTTTTATATTTTGTGTTTGGTTTTCGGTTTTCAGTTTTCGGTTTTCAGTTTTCGGTGTTGAGTGTTTGGTTTTCGGTTTTCGGTTTTTGTTATTTGTTTTTTGGTTATTTTGTGTTTAATTTTCGGTGTT
>CAYOFS010000146.1:0-5034 GCA_964403095.1 uncultured Flavobacteriaceae bacterium
CTAAACCTAATCGTGGGTGCTTTAACTCATTAGGTCTTGCCAGTACAGTAAATGAGTAATTACCAAAGCGTTCTGCCTTATCAAACACAAATGAATAGTTATCAGCCGTCAACAGTTTTAATTCTCGGGATAAACAATAATCTTGACTGTCAAAATTACTGCTGTTTTCATCCACTTCAATCACAATAACATTTTGGGTAGTTGACGTTACTAATACCAATTACCCAGCTCGTTAAATGACATAATTAATTATGGGCAAAGACTAGCACGACCTTTAGCGCGGCGTGATTTTAGGACTTTACGACCGCCTACAGTACTCATGCGCGCGCGAAATCCGTGGGTGCGTTTACGTTTTATAACACTGGGTTGAAATGTTCTTTTCATGACGAAACCTGTTCGAAATTTAATAAAGGCCGTATATTACTTTAGTTTCATTAAAATTACATCAAGAAACGAAAAACGGGCGGGAAAAATACGCCATAGCCTGTTTTAAGTCAATCTGTTTATTAAAATAATCTCAATATATTTCATTATCCTATTATTCTAATTGTAAAAAAATATCTACTTTTAGTAATTTTCACAAATGAAAATTATTAAATAATGCTTGTGGATAACTCTTAAATTGGAGTAGAATTGCTCCCCCCTTCGCAACGGTTTTTAATTTTATTTTAATCAAACTTTTGCCAAGATTAAGAATATTCTTTTTACTTATCAATATTTTATAATAACCTACCCTCATAGCTTATTAATAAGATAATATTTTATTGGTAGTCAATTAGATACAAATTCACCTTAATCATCTGTTACTTTTATTTTAATAATATTTGTAGCAGCTCTCGATTTAAAGTGCGCAAATTCATCGTTGTAGAATGGAGTCTAGCCCTATGCTTTGGCAACAATGCCTAAATTCCTTAGAATCAGAACTAAGCGATCAAGAAATAAATACTTGGTTACGGACACTTCATGGCACTCAACATGGCGATGTATTGGTACTATTAGCGCCAAATACATTTGTGCATAAATATGTAACAGATACACATTTACCACGAATCATTGAGCTGGCTAAAAGTTTAAATTCAGATACAACGCAAGTCATTCTTCAAATTGGCTCTAATGAGCCACAGTTCACGAATGATTCGCCAATAAATTCCAGTACAGAACAATCCCTCTCGACTGATCATCAACAATCTAAACCCCAATCTACCCCTAAACCTAGTTACCAAAACTTTAATAATAATGCTCAAAGCATTAATAAAAGCGACAATAATTTCACTAATAATTTAGATAAAAGTTATATTTTTGATAACTTTGTTGAAGGTAAATCTAACCAACTTGCCATAGCTTCTGCAAAACAAGTTGCTGATAATCCTGGTGTTTCTTATAATCCATTATTTATTTATGGAAATTCTGGCTTAGGTAAAACACATTTGATGCATGCTATTGGCAATCAAATTAAAGAAAATAATAATGGGGCTAACGTCGTATACCTACATTCTGAACGATTTGTAAATGGTATGGTTTATGCATTGCGTAATAATAATATAGATAAATTTAAAGATTTCTATCGTACGGTCGATGCACTGCTTATTGATGATATTCAATTTTTTGCCAATAAAACCCGTTCTGTTGAAGAATTTTTTCATACGTTTAATGTATTACTTGAAGGTCAAAAACAAATCATATTAACAAGTGATCGTTACCCCAGAGATGTAGAGGGCATTGATGATCGTTTAAGTTCACGTTTAAATTCAGGGCTTACTATTGAAATTCAACCACCCGATCTAGAAACTCGTGTTGCTATACTCACTAAAAAGGCAGAAGAATATCATATAGAAATTCCTAAAGAATCAGCATTCTTCATAGCTAAAAACTTTCGCTCAAATGTTCGTGATTTAGAAGGTGCTCTGAAACGTGTCGTTGCAAGCTTACGCTTAAATCAAAGCACCGTTGTAAATTTAGAGTTTGTGCATGATGTTTTACGCGATCAATTAATGAGTCAAAATAAAACCGTAACGGTTGATAATATTAAAAAAACGGTATCACAATATTTTAATATTAAAACCTCTGATATGGACTCTAAACGTAGAACACGTTCTATCACTAGACCTCGTCAAATGGCCATGGCGCTGTCTAAAGAACTTACTAACCATAGCCTACCCGAAATTGGTGAATACTTTGGTGGGCGCGATCATACAACTGTATTACACGCGTGTAGAAAAATTAAAGAATTGTGTGCAGAAGACAGCGGATTAAACGAAAATTACCGTATTTTAGAAAGAACATTAACCCGTTAAAGGCCTTAATATTAGAAGAATAAACTGTAAATAAATACTGTATAAATTAATGTTTAAGGTGTGGATAAAAAAGGATATTTAAATATAATCGACTTATCCACATTCTATAAACATTTTATTTATTATTTAAACAGTCTTAAATAACAGCCAAAACTAGATGTAAATAGTTGAAAATTAAGATCTTTTAAAGTTTATAAACAAAAAAATACGACCCTTATTATTACTATTATTTTTTAAATATATATATAACTATTATTATGAAACTTACAATTTCCAAAGAATCACTGCTTGAACAACTTACTCATGTGGTTGGGGCCGTTGAAAAAAAACATACGAGTAAAATACTCGAAAACATTCTTATTCAAGTTACTGAAGATAAACTTCAAATGGTTGGTACGGACTTAGAAATAGAAATGTCATCTAGCATTGATATTCAAGCAGAGTCATCTGGGGCCTTAACCACTCCTGCTAGAAAGCTATTTGATATTAGTAAAGCGCTACCTAATGACAGCTTTATTTTATTAGAAACTAAAGACGATAGACTTTATATAAAAGGGGCAAGAAGTCGTTTTGAATTGTCAACATTACCTGCAGATGATTATCCGTTGCTTGATGATATTCCGATCAAACAAGAGGTTTCTATTCCTGAAAAGGAACTAAAGGCTTTAATGGAAAAAGTATCTTTTTCAATGGCGAATCAGGATGTTAGATATTATTTAAATGGTTTATTATTTGAATTTACGGAACAATTAATTATTGCTGTATCAACCGATGGTCACCGTCTTGCACTTTCAAAATATACATCAACAACAACGTCTGAAAACCCTGATTTTAAAATTATTGTGCCTCGAAAAGGCATTTTAGAACTCTCACGATTACTCGATGCGACTAGTGAACTACCGGTTAATTTACAAATTAGTGATAATCATATTCGTGTTCATAAAGATAATATCCGTTTTACATCTAAACTTATTGATGGCAAATATCCCGATTACAAAGCAGCGATTCCAGCTAATAGTACCTATTCAATAGAGCTAGATCGTGAACAATTTAGAGACACCTTAGCGCGCGTTGCAATACTTTCAAATGAAAAGTTTAAAGGTATTCGTTTAGGGTTCAAGCAAGGTCTTATGTCTTTACATTCAAATAATCCTGATAATGAAATTGCCGAAGAAGAGCTTGATATTACTTATTCTGGCGATGAGTTTGAGATAGGTTTTAATGTGACTTATCTTCTAGAAGCCGTTAATCATTTAGAAGGCGATACCGTCTTTTTAAGTCTCTCTAGCCCTGATACAAGTGCGTTATTACATTCAAAGGATGATGAAAACACCCACTATGTTGTAATGCCTATTCGCTTATAATTAGGCTATCAACTTCTCATGTGGATTAAATATTTAACGATTCAAAACTGTAGATCGTTATCAAATGTCCAGCTGGAATTATCCGAACATTTAAATATTATTATTGGTGAGAATGCCTCTGGTAAAACGAGTTTATTAGAGGCTTTAACTTTATTATCTGCCGGACGTTCCTTTCGAACTACGCATATATCAGATGTTATTTCATACAATAATGATTCTGTTTTAGTTTCTGCTAAAGTGTCTGATAATAAAAATATTCACTCACAAATTGGATTACAGAAAAGTATCAAAAAAACGCTCATTCGAATTAATAAAGATAATATTTATACACAAGCTGAGCTGAGTTTATATCTACCACTAACCATTATCCACCCCGGATCTATCGATTTAATAACAGGCTCTCCAACACAAAGGCGTTCTTTTATAGATTGGATTGCTTTTTATAAATTTCCAACTTTCCATCATCACTGGAAACAGTATCAACACATTCTTAAGCAAAGAAATTTGTGTCTTAAAGATTTTAAATATAGATCATCTTTATCCAAATGGACTGAAGAGTTAGTTGAGTTACAGCCATTAATTAATGATTATCGCAAAGATGCTGTTGTTTTATTAAAACAAGAGTGGTCCAATATTCTAACTTTTTTATTCACTGATATTAAATTTGATATTCTATTTAAGACCGGTTTTCCTGATAGTTTAGCTATCACCACTGATAATCTATTAAACTATTATAATGAAAAAGAAAGTTATGATTTGAAAATTCAACGTACCTCTGGTGGTGTACATCGTGCCGATTTTAAAATTATAATGGGGGATCGATTAGCAACAGATTGTGCTTCTCGCGGGCAACTTAAACTATTAGCAATATCGCTTCTATTAGCCAAGAATGCCGTTATATCAAGTTCTGATAAAAATAAAGGAATCTTACTTATTGATGATCTTGCGGCTGAACTAGATACAAATAATAAAAAGATTCTTTTGCATTATTTATCTAGTTTAAATCAACAGTTATTTATCACTATGACGAAGCAATATGATATTCCAAGTTCAGATTTGGATTGTAAAGTGTTTCACGTGAAACATGGTGATATTACTCACCATGTTTGATTACTTCCGGGGTGATCTATTACCACCTTGTGAATTTTTATTAGATTCTTTAGGTTTATTTTTATTTTTCCAGTTTTGACGTTTTTTATTGTTAGGCTTTTGATTTGATTTAGTAGATCGGTTATTACCCGTATTCTTAGCACCTTTTGGCTTTGGGATTCTTTTATTTAGGCTGGTTATGGGTACATCATGATCTGGTTCAAAACCATCAACCAAGGTTCGTTTGAGGACTTGTTTGATAAGATGTTCAATATCTGATAATTGTT
>CAYOFS010000147.1:0-5001 GCA_964403095.1 uncultured Flavobacteriaceae bacterium
AGTTTTAAATATTAAATAATACCAATTCAACATCATAATACATTATAAATTATTTATCTTTTCACGTTTTCCTGCATTTCAAATTTATTTAGCGCATTTTGAAATAGAATTGGCAGAAGACAATTAATCTTTCTTATCTATAACTTTAAAGTTAGCTCAATACTATCTGTTATTAACGAAATATTATCTAAATAATCAAACCACTCTATTGTTGTATCACGCTTAAACCATGTTATTTGTCGTTTTGCAAAACGTCTTGTGTTTTTTTTAATCTCTAAAATTGCAAAGTCTAAGGTAATGTCATTATCAAAATACTGAAACAATTCCCTATAACCAACTGTCTGCAAGGCATTTAATTTTTTATGAGGATGTAGTTTTTTTACTTCGGATAATAATCCTTTTTTTACCATTACATCTACACGTTTATTAATTCTATTATAAACAATTTCTCTATCGGCTGTTAAGCCAATTTTAATTGACGTAAAATTTCGTTCAGCTTTTTTTTTATTTAAGAAAGAAGAATAGGGCTTATTAGAACCAATACAAATCTCCAATGCTCTTATTATTCTTTGCGGGTTATCAATCGCAATAGTGTTATAGGATTCTAAATCTAATTGTTTTAATTTTTTCTGCAAAAACAGTAAGCCTTTATCCTCAAGTAACTGTTTTAATTCAGCTCTAATTTCAGGAGCAACTTTAGGAAAGTAATCTAAACCTTTTAAGACTGCATCTAAATACAAACCACTTCCGCCAACAAGAATAACTACATTGTTTTGTTTATGTAACTCCGTTATTTTATTGAGTGCTTCTTTTTCAAAATCGCCCACAGAATACGTATCGAAAATAGAAATATTTTGTATAAAATGATGCTTTGCCGCTGCCAATTCATGTTTATCTGGAACAGCAGTACCAATGGTCATTTCCTTAAAAAATTGACGAGAATCGACTGATATTATTTCTGTCTTAAAATAATTAGCAAGTTTAATGGCTAGAGCAGTTTTACCTATTGCAGTAGTACCAACAACAGAAATTACATATTTTTTATCGGTTTGCATTAGTCTATTTTATGTCCGCAATTAAAACAAAAATCAGCATTATCTTTATGTCCTTCAACCGAACAGTTAGTACACGATTGTGTGTTAATATGAACTTTATTTGATTTTGTTATTTCGGAAGAAACAATCCCTGTAGGAACAGCAATAATACCATAACCCAAAATCATAATAATCGATGCTATAAATTGACCAAATGGTGTTACTGGCGCTATGTCTCCATAACCAACTGTTGTCATGGTTACAATTGCCCAATATACAGAGCGTGGAATACTTGTAAAGCCACTTTCATCACTTTCTACCAAATACATTACAGTACCTAAAATTACACATAGTATAATTACAAAACTAAGAAATACTAATATTTTTGCTTTACTTGCTTTTAATGCTATTGAAAATTGATTACTAGCTCCAATAAAACGTGTTAATTTTAAAACTCTAAAAACACGTAATAATCGTAAAGATCTAAAGGCAACTAAAGCGCTTCCACCTGTGAAAAATATAGTTAGATACATTGGCAATGTAGATAATAAATCTACAACTCCATAGAAACTAAATATATACTTAGTAGGTTTTTTTATAGAAATCACTCTTGCAATATATTCAAGGCTAAAAAGAATAGTAACAATCCACTCTATATAATATAAAGTTTCATGATATTTCATATCGAAACTCTTTACACTTTCCAGCATTACCACTATAATACTTGTAATGATTAAAAACAATAAAATTACATCAAAAAGTTTACCTTCTTTAGTGTCTGCCTCGTAAATTATTTCGTGTAAACGATGCCTCCAACCTTTATTTTTATTATTATTTTTCAAACTAAAAACGTATTATTTTTTTAACTTTATTTGTTTGTAAATACTTTTTTATCAGTAATTTAATATTGTTATCCGTTGTGTCTTTTGCAATAATATTTTTTAAGATATCAATATTATTAATTTGATAATTCAAATTTACAAAAGCATTACCAATATACTCATTATTTTCTATTAAAATTACTGAATTTTCCGATTCGTGTCTTCCCTTATCAATCACAATCATATTCTCATTAGAAAATGCTATAGCATTAGCTACTGGATTAACAAAACGATTGAATAATGGTTTGTGCAATTTAAGTTCTTTATACAATTTCAAATCACACATTAACTCATTACCTAAAAATTCAAAAGTTACTGTTTGTGTAAACGAAATGAGTTTTTTTATTTTTTTAGATTCTCTTAGAAATAAATTATTAACTGCCTTCTTTATATTTTTATGCTTGCCAATATAAAGGATTTTTCCATTGGCATTATGCAAATAAAAAACACCAGTTTGTTCAGGTAAATCAGCTAATATATTTACAAGCCTACTTGCCATTTTGACATTGTTTACTGGTTTTATGGTGCTTTTTACAATTTCTTTATCGGCATCTTTAAACAATAGCATTTCAAACAACTTAACTGTTGCCAAAGTATCACCTTCTGCCCTATGTCTGTTTGAAAAAGGAATTCCTAAAGATTTACAAAGCTTCCCTAAACTATACGAAGGCAAATCTGGAAACAATTTTTTACTTAACTGAACAGTACACAAGGTTTCTTTTTCAAAATTATAGCCTAACCTATCAAATTCTGTTCTTAAAATACGGTAATCAAAACTGGTATTATGTGCTATTAAAATACAATCGTTTGTTATTTCAATAATACGCTTTGCCACTTCAAAAAATTTTGGCGCATTGCGTAACATTTTATCATTGATACCTGTTAAATTAACTACAAATGGTTGAATAGATTTTTCGGGATTTACTAAACTTACAAATTTATCAACTACATCATGACCATCGTATTTATAAATAGCTATTTCGGTAATTCCCTCTTCGTTGAATTTTCCTCCTGTGGTTTCTATATCTACTATTGCGTATTGCATCTTTTGTTTTCCTAAAGGGAAGAACTTTTTTTATTTCTTAATCTCTTTTTAAACTTTCTTTTCTATTTGCTAATTCCCATGCTGTTAAAAAAACCAATTGAGCTCTTTTTGCTAATATATCATAATTTATTTTATCTTCGGTATCCGTTTCTTTATGGTAATCTTCATGTGTACCATTAAAGTAAAAAATTACAGGAACTCCTTTTTTTGCAAAATTATAATGATCCGAACGATAGTAAAATCTGTTTCTATCTTTTTCATCATTAAAAGTATAATCCAAATTCAATTGCATATACTTATTATTAACAGCTTCTGAAATAAAGTGCAACTCTTTACTTAATTTATCTGCTCCAATTAGATAAACATAATCCTTCTTATTCTTGTGTGGCTCATCTACTCTACCAACCATGTCTATATTCAAATTAGCAACTGTTTTTGCAAAAGGAAAAAGAGGGTTTTCTGCATAATATTTTGAACCAAACAAGCCTTCTTCTTCTCCTGTAAGGTTTAAAAACAAGATGGATCGTTTTGGTCCTTCATCATCTAAATAAGCCATTCTAAAAGCTTCTGCTATCTCTAATACTGCTGCTGTTCCAGAGCCATTATCATCTGCACCATAAAACATTTTATCATTTTCAATACCTAAATGATCATAATGTGCCGAAATTACTACAACTTCTTCTGGCTTCTCTATCCCGTAAATAAAAGCGACAACATTTTCACTTGCATTGTTAGATTTTCCTCTAAAAAATTCTTTTGGAATATTTTGAAAATACTTTCCTTCACCAATTGGCGATTCAAAGTCTAAACTTTTATAATAATCCGCTAAATACTTTGCTGCAATTTTTTGTCCGTTTTCTCCAGTTTTTCTTCCTTCAAACTCATTAGAAGTAAGCTTAGTTAAGTGCTTTTTCAAATCTTCTTTTGTGATAGTACTTTTATAATAATGAATAGATTTATTATCGAGTAATTTTATGCTATCAATAGTTAGTTTACTAATTGCTTTTTTTACAGTAGCGGTATCTGTTTGTGATACTGTTTTTTTTGAACTACAAGAAAAGACTATAAAAGTCATTAATACAAATACTGTTTTATTCATTTTTAGAAGTGTTTTAAGGTAACAAAAGTAATTCTTTTTATTGAATTAAATTGTAGTTGATTATTTATACCAACCTAAGTTTGCAAAAGTATTAATTTTACAGAATAACCAGAAAGAATAAAAAGAAGAATAAGGCTGTTTATACCATAGGTGTTTAACACCGTTTAAATTGAAAGTTCCTTCTTTTACTGTTATCAGAATTCGAACAATTCATTGGGACAAAGATCCTGTTTATAGATTGAAGAATCGCATAACTATATATTATTATGCATACACGGATTATTTAGGTATTGACATATCCAAACAAACTTTTGATGTTGTCAATAAATCAGGTAAACATTATCAGCTTGAAAACAGCACAAAAGGTTTTTTTAAAATTCAAAAAAACTATTACAGACAGTAGTCTTTGTGTAATGGAAGCCATAGGTATGGTTCTAAAAAAATTATATATGTGTAGCCTACAAGCATCAAGATACAATACAGCTTGTATGAATTTGTATCAACGACTCTTGGTAAAAGGTAAGCCAAAAAAAGCAGCTTTAATAGTCGTTGTCAACAAATTATTAAAAATTATTTTTGCCATTTAAAAATCTGGATTACCATACGATAAGGAATATAAATCATATAAGAAAGCAAAATAATTTCGGGTAATAATGAGCCAAAGTTTTCTTATTTTGATTTTTGCGCAGCAAAAAAATAGTGAGTGTTTACACACTCACTATACAAGATAAACTTCGGTTCAAAAAACCACCTAAAGTTTTCTTATTTTGCAATAACAAATATAGGAAAATAATTGTAAATTTACTTGGATTTTAACACCATTCAATCTAATTATCTCTTTTTACATGTACTGTACCTGATATATTTCTAACAACAGCACTTGTAGATGTATATGTACCACTAAAAGTCATGTCTATATAATCTCCAATACTTGTCCCTACA
>CAYOFS010000148.1:0-4884 GCA_964403095.1 uncultured Flavobacteriaceae bacterium
TAACTGAACCAATGACACACTTATTTGTTTTATCAGAAACAAGTACTAGTCAATAGGAATTTGATTATTCATCTCATAATGATAATTCTTGTACTACTACCTTTTCTATTGACGCATCAACAACTGTAAATGATTTTGCTTTTATGGAAGAAATAGAAGATTTTGCCGATGTTTCTGGAAAAATAGGACATGGAGATTTAGAAATCAGATTTGGTGCTCAGGTAGATAATTTATCTAGTATTAATGAGCCTACTGCAACACAAATTAATCAATTAGTTTAAGCGAAAGTGTATTTAAACAACAATGAAATTGGCGAATTAGAATTTTCTGATGCTAATGATACCGAAATTATTTACATTGTTTTTAATGATGATAGCCGTGAAGATGTTACTAATTATGTAAACGATGAATTAGCAGAACAATTAGAAGCTATTTTTTCAAATTATACTGATTAGTTTGATTTATACGTAAATTTAATTACCTTTCTAAATTATTTTAGAAAGGTTTTTTTATGGATATATTTTTAGATAATACAGATGTTAATTCCTTTAAGAAGGAACTTATTATTACAGGTTCAAAAAGCGAATCTAATAGGTTACTTATTTTACAAAAGCTATTTAATAATTTAGAAATTGATAACTTATCAAACGCTGATGATACGCTTATTTTAAAAAAAATATTACAAACCGACAAAGCTACGGTTGATGTTCATCATGCAGGAACCGCAATGCGTTTTTTAACGGCGTATTTTTCAATGATTAGTGGAAAAGAGGTTATTTTAACTGGTTCTTCACGCATGCAACAAAGACCTATTCAAGTTTTAGTAGATTCACTAAAATCTATTGGTGCAAACATTACTTATATTAATAAAGAAGGTTATCCTCCAATAAAAATAAAAGGAAAAATAATTACAAAAAACCACGTAAAAATTAAAGCAAATGTAAGTAGTCAATATATATCTGCTCTATTACTCATTGCGCCATCGTTAAAAAACGGGTTAAAAATTGAGCTTATAGGCGAATTAACTTCAGTTCCTTATATAAAAATGACTTTATCGTTGTTAAATCAAGTAGGAATTAAAACACAATGGAATGATAATATTATTCAAGTTTTTTATAAAGACAATACTGAATCCGTTAAGGTAATTATTGAATCAGACTGGTCTGCGGCATCGTATTATTATAGTTTGGTTGCTTTGAGTGAAAAAGCGAGTATTAAACTATCTTATTTTAAGGAAAACAGTTTACAAGGCGATAAAGCTTTAGCGGATATATATTTACAATTTGGAGTAAAAACTACATTTAAAGAAAATTCAATTTTATTAGAAAAAATAGTCAATTTCAAGCAAAAATTAAAGCTTACATTGGATTTAATAAACACTCCAGATATTGCACAAACAATTGCAATTACTTGTTTTGGTTTAAAAGTAGCGTGTGATTTAACAGGTTTACACACACTTAAAATTAAAGAAACCGATAGATTAGAAGCTCTTAAAATAGAATTAGAAAAATTTAATGTAAAAGTTAGAATTACTGGAGAAAGTTTACATATAAAGATGGAAGATCAAAGACCAAAAACCAAAAACCAAAAACCAAAGACCATTAACACTTATGACGATCATAGAATGGCAATGGCTTTTGCTCCACTATCGTTAAAATATGCTTTTACAATCAAAAATGCAGATGTGGTTAGTAAATCGTACCCTGATTTTTGGAAAGATTTTAATAACATACTTAAAACACAATAATGAAAACAATAGGTTTAATTGGCGGTATGAGTTGGGAGTCATCAGCTGTATATTATGAATTAATTAATTTGAAAGTACGAGAGTTATTGGGTGGTTTTCATTCTGCAAAAATTGTAATGGTATCTGTTGATTTTGCCGAAATTGAAAAACTACAACACAAAAATGATTGGGACGGTTTAAATAAAAAAATGGTTAATGCGGCATTGCAATTACAAAATGCAAACTCAGACATTGTAGTATTATGTACCAATACAATGCATTTATGTAGTGAGGAAATAAAAAAGAATATTTCTATTCCATTTCTCCATATTGCTGAATCTACAGGTTTAGAAATCAAAAAACACAGTATATCTAAAGTTGGTCTTTTAGGAACAAAATTTACAATGGAAAAAGAATTCTACAAACAAATTATTAAAAATTTAGGGATAGAGGTAATTATACCAAATGAGAAGGACAGAAACAGTATTCATCAAATAATTTATGAAGAGCTAGTTCACGGAAAAATATTAGAAAATTCAAAAAACACCTACAAAAGAATAATTAAGGGCCTAGAAATGAAAGGAGCAGAAGGTATAATTTTAGGATGTACAGAAATACCTTTATTAATAAAACAAAATGACGTTAATATTCCTATATTTGACACTACAAAAATTCATGCAGAAACTGCTGTTGAATTATCAATACAAAATAACGTTATTTAACTCAATATAATTATGATATTAACAACAACAAACAACATTGAAAATCATAAAATAATAGATTATCTCGGTATTGTTACTGGAGTAGATATTAATATAAGCGCTACCAAAACAACATTCAATAGGGAAAAGACTAATAAAGACATTGAACAACAAATTCTTAAAACAAAAGAAGATGCTTTTCAAAAAATAGTTTTACATGCAAAAAAATTAGGAGCAAATGCCATTGTTGGAATACTTATTGATGTAGAAATGAAAGATATGGTACGTGTAATAGTCTCAGTTACAGGAACAGCAGTAAAAGTTGTTTAGAACTGTAACAATTATTAAAATTAAGTGTCTTTAATTATATACATAAAAAACCATACAATGAAAAAAGTACTTTTATTATCCGTTTTATTCAGTTTAAGTGTGTTCTCACAAGAACGTATTTCTAAAAAATTAGGCAATTTTAACCAGGTTAAAGTCTTTAGCGGATTAAATGTAAAACTTATAAAAATTGAAGATTCAAACACTCAAAATTATGTAGAAATTAAAGGAGGCAATAGCGAAGATGTTGTTGTAAAAAACATTAATGGTTTATTAAAGCTAAGTGTTATTTTTCCAAAAGCTTTTGATGAAGATAGTACACTTATAACACTTTACTATAATAATGATTTAGATTTAATTGATGTTAATGAAGGAGCATTTGTGAGTAGTGATAAGCTTATCAAACAAGAATTTATAGAAATAAAAGGACAAGAAGGAGCGCAGTTAGAATTACGATTACAAGTAAATACACTAAAAGTAAAATCAATTTCTGGTGCAGAAATAAATTTATCTGGAAAAGTAGAAAAACAAACCGTTCTACTTAATACAGGAGGAGTTTACGACGGGTTTGATTTACAAAGTAAACAAGCCGAAGTTAGTTCGTCAACAGGTGCTGAGGCTTTAATTAATGTAAGTGATTTGTTAGATGCCAAAGCAAAACTTAAAGGTTTTATCTTTTATTTAAAAGAACCAAAAAAACTTATTAAAAAAGAAATTATAGGAGGCGAGGTTTTACTAAAAAATAATTTTTAATTTTAAAAAAGTATAATATATATATATAAAACTATATATAGTTATAAATAAATAGTAAATTTGTGCTTTAAACACATATAAAATGATAACACAAAATATATTTTTAGGTTTCCCAGGTATGCCACAGGTAATACTTATAGCGGTAGTTATTTTATTAATTTTTGGCGGTAAAAAAATACCTGAATTAATGAAAGGCTTAGGTTCTGGTATTAAAGAATTTAAAAACGCTTCTAAAGAAGATAAAGAAACAAAAGACGAAGAGAAATAAATAGACGTAAATATTTAAATAAAACCTCAAAGAATTTAATATTCTTTGAGGTTTTTTTATAATGTATTTTAAATCTGTTTAAGATTTTAATTTTTTAGTCTCACCAATTTTATTAGCAGCAGCCATACCTGTAACAACATCGGTTAACATGTTACTTGCGGTATTAGGGTTGTTTGGTAGTAATATTAAATTAGAGCCAGATTTTGAACCAATACTTTGTAAAGTATCATAATGCTGTGTTACAATAATTAATGCAGAAGCTTCTTGCGAATTAATTCCTGCCCTATTTAAAATAACCATACTTTCTTCTAAACCACGAGCAATTTCTCTACGTTGATCTGCAATACCTTGACCTTGTAAACGTTTACTTTCAGCTTCCGCTTTCGCACGTTCTACAATTAAAATACGTTCTGCATCTCCTTCATGTTGTGCTGCTATTTTTTCACGTTCCGAAGCATTGATACGGTTCATGGCAATTTTCACGTTTTCATCTGGTTCAATATCCGTAACTAAAGCTTTAATAATATCGTAACCGTAATCTAACATTGCTTCTTTTAAATCACGCTTAATAGCTATAGCAATTTCATTTTTCTTTACAAATACATCATCTAAAATCATTTTAGGCACTTCTGCACGAACTACATCAAATATAAAAGCTGTAATTTGCTCATGCGGACTTTGTAGTTTGTAAAACGCATCGTACACATGATCACGTTGTATTAAAAACTGCACTGAAATTTTTAAATGTACAAATACATCATCTTTTGTTTTTGTTTCAACAATTACATCTAATTGTTGAATTTTTAAACTCATTCTTCCTGCAATTTTATCTACTAAAGGTATTTTTAAATTAAGACCTGCTTGACGAATACTTTGAAATTTACCAAAGCGTTCTATAATAACAGACGTTTGTTGTTTTACAACGAATAATCCCGAAAGGATAATAAAGATAAGAGGTATAATCCATAACCCTCCATTTAATAAGAAATCCATAATTTTTTTGTTTTTAAGGTTAAATTTTTTTTTTAATCAAAGATACACATTAAACCATCAAAATAAAGCTAGTTTTATTTTATATATTAACAAATTAAGCGATTCTGATAAATTTT
>CAYOFS010000149.1:0-4860 GCA_964403095.1 uncultured Flavobacteriaceae bacterium
TTCCTTTAAATCGTCCAATAGTACTTGTTCCTTCTGCGGAAATTCCTTCTGAGATGAGTACTTTTTTAATTGTTTTTAATATTATTTTCACATCGGTAGTAAAACTAATATTGTTTACGTACCAAACATCAAATTTAAACTTATCTTCCCAACTTATGGCATTTCTACCATTTATTTGTGCCCAACCTGTAATGCCAGGTTTTACCTTATGGCGTTTTTTTTGTTCGGTGTTATAAAGCGATAAATATTCGGGTAATAACGGTCTTGGTCCAATTAAACTCATTTCGCCTTTTAAAACGTTAACTAATTGTGGTATTTCGTCTAAAGATGTTTTACGCACAATTTTACCAATTTTTGTTAATCGTTTAGCATCGGATAATAAATTGCCGTTTTTGTCTTTTTTATCATTCATGGTTTTAAATTTTATGATATTAAAGAGTTTTTCGTTTTTACCTGGTCTTGTTTGTATGAAAAAAGGTTTTCCGTTATTGGCAATGGATAAAAATAAAGTAATCAATAATAAAATAGGTAAGAGTAGAAGTAAAGCGATGAATGCTAAACAGAAGTCTAATATTGGTTTTATTATTTTTGGGTACAAAGTAGTAAGTTTTTAAGAGTTATTATTCTATGGATCTTAAATATAAGAAAGTGTGATTATTTTTTTAGTATAAAAATCCAAATAACCATAAAGGTATTTTATTTTGAAAGCCGTGTTCTATATCATCTGCAACTATAAAGGCATTATCTAGTATTGCTATTTGTTTATTGGTTTTGTTTTTACCACCAACTTCGAAATAAATTTCCTCATCTACTTTAAAATCGGTTTTATTGGTGTAGTTTATTTGATGATTGTAAGATAACTGATTAATAAAAAAGGTTTCTCGTAAATTACCAATATTAGTATTTTTAGGTGCGATAGCAAAGGATAAATTAGTATTTTCTAAATATATTTTATCGGGTTTCTGTAATTTGCTAACGCCAAAATTGTCTTTATACAAGTGTTTAGTTATACCACTTTCTTCTAAAAAATATAAATACTGTACTAATGTGTTTCTATTTATTCCAATTTTAGTACTTAATTTACTTACATTTGGTATAAATGGTACTGATTGAGCAATAATTAAAAGCAATTGCTTTAGTTTGGATAGATACCTAACATCTACCTTTCTTAATAGTGGTAGTTCTATATCGATTATCATATTTATTACTTCGTTAATTCTATAAGGATATAAATCTTTAGATTCTTTGTAAAATGGAAAATATCCATGCTGCAAGTAGGGCTTGAAATGTGCTAAAGGTTTAATCTCTTTTAAAATTTCTCTTGTTATTGTAGTGTGATTTTGTAGTATATCTTTTAACTCTATTTTTTTAAAATTACTATTTAATTCATAATTTAAAAATTCACGATATGATAAACCTTGCATAATGTATGTTATTGCTCTTCGACTTAAATCGGCTCTTGCATTTAATATTTGTAATAATGATGAGCCAGTAAAAACTACTTTTAAATTAGGAAAATCATCATAAATATTTTTTATTTCAGTAGCCCAGTTTTCATATTTATGTACTTCATCTATAAAAAGATGTTCGCCTCCAATTTTCACAAAGTTATCTGCTAAATTGTATAAAGACTGGTTTACAAGCCAAATATTATCTAAACTTATATATAGAACTTTGTCTAGTTTATGACTTAAATGTAATTTGATATATTGTAATAATAAGGTAGATTTACCAACACCTCTTGCTCCTTTAATGCCAATTAAACGCATGTTCCAGTCAATGTCTAGCATTAAGCTTCGTACAAACTGAGTTGTTGTATTGTGTAATAATCGTTCTTGTTTTTTGTAAACAGCTTCCATAATTGCTTGTAATATATTGCAAATATAGTTATTTTTTGCTTGCCACAATAAGCAAAAATTATTTTATTATTGTGAATGTGTATTGGCATGTTTTTTATTAAAACAAAGGTTTATTTCTTATTTAATAAATAATATTCTTCTAATAAAGCATCCCAAACGACACTTCTTTGGTACTTACTAACAATACATTTTCTGGCGTTATTTGTTAGTTTTTGATTTAGTATGACATCGTTTGATAGTACTTTCATCGCATCAAACAAAGCTTTTTCATTTTTCACAGGAATTATAAGCCCGTTTTTTTGATGTTTTATAATTTCATTACAGCCATTAATATTGCTTACAATGCTTGGTAAGCCCATTGCACCTGCTTGTAATACAACATTAGGGAAACCTTCACGATAACTTGGGAAAGTCAATGCGTTTGCAATAGCAAAATAAGATTTTACATCTTGTTGGTAGCCAACAGAAATTATATTTGTGTTATTTTTAATTGTGGTTAATGTTTCTTTTTTTAACGGATCTAATTCCGTTTCTAATGGTCCAACCAATAGTAATTTTATTTTATTATTTTCTTTATTAAGTTTATTGAACGAGGAAACTAATTCATTAATTCCTTTATCTGATACCAATCTACCCACAAAAATGAAGACAAAATCATCTTTTGTAATGAGCAAAGATTTTTTAAGTTTTGTTTTATCATCTTCAGAATAATTATTAGGGTTAAAATACTCCGTATCAATACCATTAGAGCTTCCGTTAGCAAGTACTTTTAATTTTTCTTTTTTACAAAATTTTTGAGTTAATATTATTTGTTTTAATCCTTTTGAATTAGGATAAATATTGGTTGCAGCTGCATAAGTTATTTTTTCTACAAAGTTTAAAATTTTTCGCTTAATGCCTTTTGCTTCCAGTAATGGTAAACCAGCAACAGTATGCAATCTTATAGGTATGCCAGCTAATTTACTGGCTAACATACCAATAATACCTGCTTTTGGCGTATGGGTATGTACAATTTGCGGTTTTTCTGTTTTTAAAAATTTATAGAGTTGCCAAAGTGTTTTTAAATCTTGAATAGGTGTTATTTTACGTGTTAATTCAATGTGTTTGGTTTTAATGCTGTTGTCTTTTCCAAATTTCTCTAAACGCACTGCATCTGCTGAAATGGCTGTAACATCAAACCATTTACTCATAAAAGGGAGCTGATTTTCCAATAACTTTTCTAATGAAATTGGTACGGTTGTTATTCTTATTAGTTTGGGTTTGTTCATTTTATTTTTTGCTGAAATTAATATAAAAAACCAAATAGCCATAGTGGTATGTAATTATCAAAGCCGTTTTCAAAATCATCTCTTACGATAAATGAATTTTCAATACCTTTTATTTGATTTTTTGGTTTGTTTTTTCCTCCAATTTCAAAAGTATAAGTATCATCTACTATAAAATTACCTTTTTTTGGCAAGGCTAGTTGATGAAAACCTAATAATTGGTTGGCAAAAAAACTTTCTCTTATCGAACCAATATTTGTGTGATTTACACCTAAAACATATTGTATATTTGGGTTGTTTATGTATATTTTTTCGGGTTTACTTAAAATACTTATGCCTTTATTGTTTTTATTAAGAAGTGTGATTAGTCGAGCTCTTTCTAAATATTGAAAAGCTTTAATTAGCGCTTTTCTTGAAATCCCAACTTTCTTACTTAACTTACTAATATTAGGTGTGAAAGGTGCGCTTGTACTTATTGCAAATAATAATTTTTTTAATTTAGTGATATAGATATAATCCAGCTTTTCAATGGCAGGTAAATCTATTTCTAAACTTAAATGTATTGTAGCTAATAGATTTTGTTCAAACTTTTTTTCATTTTCCCAGTAATATGGAAACATGCCATGTTTAAGGTATTTATTAAATTGGTAAACAGGCTTTATTTTTTTACTTATTTCAAAACTAATTTTTTTATGATTTTCTAAAATATATTTTAAACTATACTTGGGTAAATTTAAAGCTTTATCAAACAGAAGATATTCTCTAAAGGAAAGTTCTTTTAAGGTATAAATTACTGCTCTACGACTTAAATCAGATTCAGATTTATATATTTCTAAAATAGATGATGAAGTGACTAGTAGTTTTAAATGTGGTAAATCATCATAAATTAATTTTAGCTCTCTTGACCAATTGGGGTATTTGTGAACCTCGTCTAATAAAAGTAAATACCCATTCTCTAAAGAAAATGCTGTTGCTAAATCATACAACGTATTGTCTTGGAAAAATAAATCGTCCAAAGAAACATATAATGTTTTTTTATCTTTTGATTCGTTCTTTTTTGCATACTGAAGCAATAAAGTGGTCTTTCCAACTCCTCTTGCACCTTTTATTATGGAAATACGGTCTTTATAATGTAATTCATCTAATAAATAACGTGTTATTTTTAAGGACGTTTCTTCAATTTTTACATTTGATTTTTTAAATAAATTTTCCATATTGTGGTATTGAGGTTACAAATATAGCTAATAAGTGTTGCATTAAGGTAACAAAAAATAGAAAATATACTTTTTAGAAAAAAAAGGTGTGATAAATATTGAATTTGCATTTGGAAATATAAAAATTATAATGCACTTTTATTATTCTACTTTTAATAAATCAACGATTTAATTCTAAGCACTCGTTAATTTTCCAATAATTTTTCTAAAGATATGGGTACAGGTTGTTATTCTTATTGGTTTTGGTTTCATTTAAATTATATTTTTTAATAGAAATACAGCATAAAGTGGTAGATTAATGAAATCATTATCTTTATAGAAATTTCTTGGTGATGTTCTGCATATATATTCAGGATTGTATTTAGTAGCATAACTACGTATGCTTTTAAGGTTTTTACTTAAACCACTTTTTACTTCAATAGGTAGAATTTTATTTTTGTGTTGCACTATAAAATCAACTTCTGCATCACTTTTTGATGTCCAATAAAATAATGATTTTTCTTTACTTTTTATGAGTTCATT
>CAYOFS010000150.1:0-4720 GCA_964403095.1 uncultured Flavobacteriaceae bacterium
CAAAATCAGTATAAGGTCTTTGACCTGCTAAGCCATCGGATGAATCTGGGTTATCTTGACCCCAAAGTAAAAATTCAATAGCATGGTAGCCAATAGAAACGTTAGCTTCTTCTCCATTTTCTCCATTTTTACCAATCAATTCTGCTTTTGTAAGAGCTATAGAAGTATCATTAATAATACCTGCATTAGATTGTCCGGTTACATAGTCAATAAATAATTCGTCTAAAGGCCAGGAGTTTAACCAACCTTCAAGGTCTTCTGTGTCTCCAGAATCAATTGGTCCATTTGCAAAACGATACGCCTCTGTTACACCATAACTCTCACGAGAAGTTATCCAAGCAGTTCTTGCTGCTGTAAAATTTGGTTGATTTGGATTGGCAACAAAGGTATTTATAGCAGCTTCTAAAGTTTCAGCATCTGTTAATGCTGCTTGATAACTAGCTAATACTATATTGGCATAATTTTCTATAACGGCAGATTTTGCAGTAGAAGTTCCTTTAGAATCATCATCATCTCCACAAGAGTTAATTGTGAATACGAAAAATGTTGAAATAACTAATAATACTGCTATTTTGATAAATTTTAAATTCATAATATTTGGTTTTAAAGTTTTAAATTAAAAATATTACAACAAAACTATTGTTTTTTTTTGAATTAAAAGCTATTATTTAGAATTATTTTAAATAGTAGTTTTTTTAATATTCAAATATTTATAGGCTCTAGTTTAAAATTGTGTTGATATTAATTTTGTATATTTGTTTATGGAATCATCAAAAATTCAATAGAATATCAAAAAATTGCTCTGAAAACATAATTTATTATTTTACTGCAAATTTAACATTTCCACACAAATAAGGGTAGAACCGAAATATATAGTAAAATCATTTGTAAAAAAGACGGTTGAGAATTTATCATCTAATTTTAAGTATAAAAATATTAAAAACATCGTTTAAAAATAATTTTGTTATGATGAATTTATTTATATATTTGCAGAGATTAAATAAATATAAATAAATTTTTTGTGAAAAACAACGATAAAAGTTTTTTAGATGATGTAGAGATTGAAGAAGATTTTCTTCTTTTAAAATTTCAAAATACTGGTTTAGAAAAGCGAAATTTTGTTAAAGAAGTAAGTAGTAGTTACATACAAATGTTTTTTAGCATTCAAGGTGAAGGCAAACTAATATTTAATAATGGTAAATATACTATTGATATTTTAGAAGAAAAATCATTGGTTTTATTTAATCCGCAACAAAACTTACCTATTAATTTAGAAGTATCGCCAAATTCTAAAATAATTACGGTTTTAATTGCTATTAAGAAATTTCATTCCTTCTTTTCGGAATTTTCTAAATACATTACTTTTTTAAAGGAAGAAAATCAAAGTAAAAAATATTATTCTGCTAAAGATTTATTGCCAAATGAAATGGTAGTTTTAAATCAGCTTTTTAAATATAGACTGCATTCTTCTTTAGAAAAACTATATTCAAAAGGTAAAATTTATGAATTATTAAGCTTGTATTTTAATTTTTCGGAAGATTCGGATTTTGATAAATGTCCATTTTTAGAAGATGAAGATAATGTTGTGAAAATAAAAAAAGCCAAAGAAATTGTAATTAGCCGAATGGCAGAACCGCCAAGTTTAAATGAGCTTGCAGGAGAAATAGGGCTTTCATTAAAAAAGCTGAAAGATGGTTTTAAGCAAATTTATGGAGAAACAGTATTTAATTTTTTGTTGAATTATAAATTAGATTATTCAATAAAATTATTAGAAACTAAAAAATATAATGTTGCCGAAATCAGTAATGTAATAGGCTATAGTACTTCAAGCCATTTTATTGCTGCATTTAGAAAGAAATTTGGAACAACACCAAAAAAATATTTAGGAAAACTCTAAAAAACCTTTGCACTCCTCATATTTATTGATATTTGAACTTTTCATTACGAAAAATCATGAATAACACGGATTGATTTTGAATAAATCACAATATATTCTTAACAAGATAGGATATTTGTGTAATTTTGTAGCGCTACATTTCAATATTATTATGCAATTCAGTTACAATAAACACGAAAAATTAAAAAGTAGAAAGCTTATTAAGGAGTTGTTTGAAAACGGCAAGGCAATTTCCGTATTTCCTTTGCGTTTAATTTATTTAAAACTGAATCATGATGGAAAATACCCATTAAAAACAGGAGTTTCAGTATCAAAAAGAAATTTCAAATTAGCTATTAATCGAAATAGAATTAAACGCATGATGCGTGAAGTATATCGTTTAAATAAGCATGAGTTATATGATAATTTGGACAATGATAGGTATATATGTATGTTTATTTATTTAGGTAGAGAAGAAGTGCTATACCAAAAATTAGATAAAAAAATGAAGTCTTTAATGGTTAATTTCCTTGATAAAATAAGAGAGAAGTAAAGTCTTAAATTGGAGATAATACAATTTATAAACAAAAAAACAGAAAAGTAAGATGAAAAACGGACTTAGACCACTAATATTAGTTACTAATGATGATGGAATAACAGCGCCAGGCATACGTACGCTTATTAAGGTAATGAATCAAATTGGCGATGTTGTTGTTATTGCTCCTGATAGTCCGCAAAGTGGACAAGGTCATGCAATTACTATTGACTCAATTTTGACTTGCAATCCTATATCGATTGATGAAGGCGAACAATTAGAGTATAGTTGTTCTGGAACTCCAGCCGATTGTGTAAAAATTGCTGTAAACGAAATCTTAAATAGAAAACCCGATTTATGTGTTTCTGGTATAAATCACGGCTCAAATGCTTCAATAAATGTAGTATATTCTGGTACAATGAGTGCCGCTGTAGAAGCAGGAATTGAAGGAATACCAGCTATTGGATTTTCTCTGTTAGATTATTCATGGAATGCTGATTTTTCTGTTTTAGAAGAAAATATCAAAAAGATAGCATTAAAAGTTTTAAATGAAGGTTTACCCGATGGCATTGTTTTAAATGTAAATTTCCCTAAAATAACACAATTTAAAGGCATTAAAATATGCCGTCAAGCAAGAGCAAATTATATTGAAGAATTTGATAAAAGAGCCAATCCACAAGGAAAAGAATATTATTGGTTAACGGGTCAATTAGAGAATTTGGATAAAGGTGAAGATACGGATTTACATGCCTTGGATAATGATTATATTACTATTGTACCAGTTAAATTTGATTTAACAGCACATCATTTTATTCAAAAATTAAACTCTTGGTTTTAAACTGAGTTTTTAGAATTATAATAATTTAAAATTTACAGAATGGATAAAGCAACGTATATAAAAAAAGAAGTTTTAATTGGAGTCTTGGTTGGGTTTTTAGCTACAGCTACTGGGTTTTTCTTTTATTCTCAAGTATTTAATCACTTTAGTATGAAGTTTTTAAAAATATTAATTGTTGAAGAAAATTTTCTTGGCGAAATTCTTGCATATTCTGCCATTCCAAATCTATTAGCATTTTTTGTTTTTATTAAGAAAAAGCAGGACTATAGAGCTCGTGGAGTAATGTTAGCAACTATGGTTGTTGCTGTCGCTATTGCAGTATCGTTTTTTATAAAATTTTAATTAAGTAAACATTTCAGGAAAAACATCATTTTTAGATTTGCCTTGAAAGTGTAATTTAATTTGCGATTTTAAAAAACCAATTCCGTAACCTAAAAACTGTATGAAAGTTGCCTGTACCGAAAATAAAGCAACACTAATATTCTTGTTGGTAATTAATGAATGCATAAAAATAGCTAAAAAATACAAAGTAAATATAATGTATAATAATGGTTTTCCAAAAAATAATAAAATTATAGAAATAAGCAAACCAATTATAAAAACACTAGGAAACCAATAGGTGATTTTTGCACTATTTTGATATGTATTATTTAAAATAGGTCTTGCGCTACCAAAACTATTTGTTTGTTTGTAAAATTGATTCCAATTAGCTCTACGTTTGTGATAAACAAAAGCTTTGTCTATAAATTGTTTTGATAAATTTAATTGATTACATCTAAAATTTAAGTCAATATCTTCGCCAATACGTTGTTTTGAAAAACCTTTTGTGAGTTCAAAACTTCTTTTAGATAAGCCCATATTAAAACTACGCAATTGAAAGTTGGAATTTCCTTTATTATTACGCAAACCACCAGTAGTTAAAAAAGAAGTCATTGCATAATTTATTGCTTTTTGAATATTGGTAAAAGAATGATGTGATTTATCTGGCGCAGCAAATGCATCCGTAAAATTATTGTGTAGAGCTTTGTCAATTATGGCTAAGTAATTTTTTGGTAAAATCACATCCGAATCTAATATGATAAAGTAATTACCTGTCGCTTTTTGCATACCAAAATTACGTGCTTGTCCTGGACCTTTATTTTTTTGTGATAAATAAGTGATTTTTAGCTTTTGCTGATAAATTTCTACAATATCTTTACAGGTATTTTTAGATCCATCTTCAATAATCACAATTTCAAAATCACTTTTATAATCCTGAAATAACAAACTATTAAGTAGCTCATCAATTTCTTGAGGTCTATTAAATACAGGAATAATAACTGAAAAATGGAATTGCATATAATTATTACTTTAGTTGTAAAAAAACAAAGGTACATTTTTTAATGATGAAGTAGTTATACCATTATGTTCTAAGCTATATTCCAACAAAAAAATCAAGTACTACTCTACTCCAATTTTGAGCGTGAAAAAG
>CAYOFS010000151.1:0-4666 GCA_964403095.1 uncultured Flavobacteriaceae bacterium
ATTTTACTAGGTTTTTATTTTTAAATCCAAAATAACACCAATCACATTTTAAAATGAGTTAAAATAAATTTTATATACTCAGCTTTAAAATATTAAAATCCTAATTTAACATTTAATTTAGTTGCAATTAAATTAGTAATCCTTAATTTTAGTTCAGGTATTTTAATTTTCTCAACTACATCATTACCAAAGGCATAAAGTAACAAACCTTGTGCTTCTTTTTTAGGAATTCCTCTTTGCTGCATATAAAACAATGCTTGCTCATCTAATTGCCCAATAGTACAACCATGTGAACACTTAACATCATCGGCAAAAATCTCTAATTGAGGTTTGCTATTAATAATTGCTTTTTTACCTAACAAGATGTTATTATTCTGCTGAAAAGCATTGGTTTTTTGTGCTATTCTATCTACAATTACTTTACCATTAAAAACACCTGTGGAATTATCGGCATAAATACCTTTATACAATTCATGACTCTCACAATTTGGCTGGTTATGCATTACCAAAGTATGATTATCAACTAATTGCTTATTATTTAAAATAGAAATCCCATTAAGATTTGAATCTATATGTTCACCATTTTGATGAAATTCTAAATTATTTCTAGTTAATTTACCACCAAAAGAATACGTATTTATTGTAACAATACTATCATCTTTTTGATTGATATACGTTTGATCTAAAAGTAAGGCAGAATCAACATCATTTTGTATTTTATAATAATCTACCATTGCACGTTTATTTGCGAAAATTTCAGTAACTGAATTGGTAAATGTTGAAATATTGGCTAGGCTTTGATGTCTTTCAATAATTTGAACTTGCGAGTTTTCATCAACAATAATCAAATTTCTTGGCTGTAATAACAGGTTGTCTTTTGTCTTTGTAGAAAAATGAATTAACTGAATTGGTTTTGGAACAACTACATTTTTCGGAATATGTATAAAAGCACCTTGCTGTACAAATGCTGTATTTAACGATGTAATACTATCCTTTTTATTTGTTATTGTATCAAAATAGTTATCGATTACCGCCTTGTATTTAGGTTTTTTTAAAGCCGAAGACATTAAGCAAATATCCATACCTTCATGTGTCGTATCAGACAAAAATGAGCTATAAACACCATTTATAAATACAATTTTATATGAATCAATTTCATGTATAAAATATTTTTTAACATCTTTTAATTCAACTAAAGTTTCATCATCATTAAATAATGAAAAATCATTTTTAATAATTGATTTTAACGATGTGTATTTCCAATCTTCTTCATTTTTTGTAGGAAATCCTTTTTTTTCAAAATGCGCAAACGCTTTACTTCTAATTTCATGAACATTAGAGTCTAAATCTATAATGCCTTTGTTTTCTAATTCTAAAAAAGAAGTGAGTATTTTTTCTTGTAAATTCATTTGTTTCAGTATTCGGTATAACGTATTAAGTGTTTAATAAGAAGTGTTTAGTATTTGTAAGTCTTAGCTTTTAATAAACTATAACTTAGCACTAAACTTTACTTCACCCAATCATATCCTTTTGCTTCTAATTCCAAAGCCAACTCTTTTCCACCTGACTTAACAATTTTTCCTTCATGCAGTACGTGAACAAAATCAGGTACAATATAATCTAACAAACGTTGATAGTGTGTAATTATTAAAACGGCATTATCTTTATTCTTTAATTTATTAACACCATTTGCAACAATTTTTAAGGCATCTATATCTAAACCAGAATCCGTTTCATCTAAAATTGCTAATTTTGGTTCAAGCATTGCCATTTGAAAAATTTCATTTCTCTTTTTCTCACCACCAGAAAAACCTTGATTTAGATATCTAGATAAAAATTTTCTATCCATTTCTAAAAGTGCTGCTTTTTCTTTAATAAGCTTCAACATATCTTTAGCGGGTAAATCTTCTAAGCCTAAAAATTTACGTTTTGCATTAATTGCTGTTTTTATAAAATTTGTGGTAGTAACACCAGGTATTTCTACAGGATATTGAAATGACATAAAAACACCTTTATGCGCACGTTCATCAGGGGAAACCTCTAATAAACTTTCATTATCTAAAAGTATTTCACCATCAAAAACTTCATAAGTTTCATTACCTGCAATCACTGATGATAAAGTACTTTTGCCAGAACCATTTGGTCCCATTATTGCATGAACTTCTCCCGCTTTTATTTCTAAATTGATGCCTTTAAGGATTTCATTTCCTTCAATTCCAGCATGTAAGTTTGTTATTTTTAGCATTTTAAGTATTAATAAGCTTGTTTTCTGTCTTTCTAATGGAAAAACTGACAAACTGTATGTTTATTTTATTTATATTTTGTGTTCTTTCTTTATATATTGAGTTTCTGAAACAAGCTCAGAATAACGTTTTCTATTGTCTAAGAGTCTTGCTTCTATTCTCTTTTTTCTTATCTATCCTACACTTCCTTCCAACGATATTTCTAATAGTTTTCTTGCCTCAACGGCGAATTCCATTGGTAACTTATTTAACACTTCTTTACTAAAGCCATTAACAATTAAAGCGATGGCTTTCTCAGTATCTATTCCACGTTGATTACAATAGAAAAGTTGATCTTCACCAATTTTACTAGTAGTTGCTTCATGCTCTAATTGAGCTGAATTATTTTTACACTCTATATACGGAAAAGTATGCGCACCACAATCATTCCCCATTAACAACGAGTCACATTGCGTGAAATTTCTTGCATTTTCTGCTCTAGCACCAATCTGCACTAAACCTCTGTACGAATTTTGTGATTTTCCTGCCGAAACACCTTTAGAAATTATTGTACTACGTGTATTTTTACCTAGATGTATCATTTTTGTACCTGTATCTGCTTGCTGATGATTATTAGTAACAGCAATAGAATAAAATTCACCAACCGAATTATCTCCTTTTAAAATACAACTTGGATATTTCCATGTTACAGCAGAACCAGTTTCTACTTGTGTCCACGAAACTTTCGCATTTTTTTCGCATAAAGCACGTTTAGTTACAAAGTTAAAAACACCACCAATACCTTCACTATTTCCAGGATACCAATTTTGAACAGTTGAATATTTAATTTCAGCATCATCTAAAGCTATCAATTCCACAACTGCAGCATGTAGCTGATTTTCATCTCTACTTGGCGCAGTACAACCTTCTAAATAACTTACATAAGAACCTTTATCAGCAATTAATAATGTACGCTCAAATTGACCTGTTCCGCCTTCGTTAATTCTAAAATATGTTGATAATTCCATCGGACAACGAACTCCTTTTGGAATATAACAAAAAGATCCATCAGTAAAAACAGCTGAATTCAATGCTGCATAAAAATTATCTTTTTTAGGTACAATTGTACCTATATACTTTCTCACCAACTCAGGATGTTTTTGTATTGCTTCGGAAATTGGCATAAACAAAATACCTTTTTCGGCTAATGTTTTTTTGAATGTTGTTGCAACCGAAACCGAATCTACTACAATATCCATTGCCACATTATTCATTCTTTTTTGCTCATTTACTGAAATTCCAAGCTTTTCGTACATCTTAAGAAGCTCCGAGTCGACCTGATCTAAACTATCTAACTTTTCCTTCTTTTTAGGTGCAGAATAGTAGGCTATATTTTGAAAATTTGGCTTTTCATAATGTACATTTCCCCAATCTGGCTCTTCCATTTCTTTCCAAATTCTAAAAGCATCTAAACGCCATTCCGTCATCCATTCTGGCTCTTCTTTTTTCTTAGAAATAGCACGAACAATATCTTCATTTAAACCTTTAGGGAAAGTTTCAGAATCTAAATCAGAGTAAAACCCATATTCATACTCTTGATTCTCTAATTCTTTTTTTAAATCGTCTTCGGTATATTTACTCATTTTTTTTATCTGTAATATTTATAGAGAAAAACTCTCTCCGCACCCGCAAGTCCTATTCGCATTTGGGTTGTTAAAAACAAAGCCTTTGCCATTTAAACCACCCGAGTACTCTAAAATAGTGCCCGCAAGGTATAAAAAACTTTTCTTTTCAACAATGATTTTAATACCATTATCTTCAAAAAGAGAATCGTTTTCAGTTTGTTCTTTGTCAAACTTTAATTCATATGATAAACCCGAACATCCACCACTCTTTACGCCTACTCTAACAAAATCTGACACATAATCAAATCCATCTTCACGCATCATTTCAACTACCTTTTTCTTTGCTTGTTCGCTAACTTTAATCATAATTATAATTTACCTTAATTAATATCTGCAAATATACTACTTTTAATTATATGATATTTGTCATATTTAATATCTATCATAAACCAAAATATTTCACCAAAAACACCCAACTCAATAAGCTTTTAATTGACTAAACCATAAAAAAATAACAGAAGGTATCGTTTTTTAAAATAAAAAATATTAAATTTGCAGAAGACGTATAGTTTTTCTATACACAATTTTACAGAAAAAATATTTTCAAAATTGAAATTAAAAATAATATAATACGTCTTAAAATTAAATACAACGCATGTTTTCAAATTAAACAATAAAATAAACACATGAAAAAAATAGTATTTTTATTCGTATTAACCTTGATGTTAACAGCAACATCAAGTTATGGCCAACAAGATCCACAGTACACACATTACATGTATAACATGAATGTAGTGAATCCCGCTTATGCAGGATCAA
>CAYOFS010000152.1:0-4615 GCA_964403095.1 uncultured Flavobacteriaceae bacterium
TAGAATATATATTCGTAAAAAAATAGAAGGTTTATCAGGAACACCAGATTGGTAAACCTATTACGCTTCAATCATAAAAACGGGTATAATACGACAATAGACTTTATTGGCCCTGCTTGGTTGCAAAAAATATAATTCATCAATAAAACCCTCAAGGATACGAGGTGTATATCTATAACATAGGCAAGCCTCAAGAATTAAACTATCAATGAGAGATTAATTACAAACTGTTTTTTGACTACATTACCTTTGAATACAAACATAAAAAATGGTCTAAAAAAATTAACTTTTAAAGACCACCTTGTTTGTTATTGAAATAAATTTTACTCTTGATTATATTCACTATGCCAAACAGCTTCTTCAGGGCCATCACCTTTATGACCATCTAACTGAATTACAAAGCTTTTCGCCGGAAAATATGGAGTAATATGAATATCAATTAAAACTCTGTCCTTTTGATTTGGATCTTGTTCAATTTTCATTATTTTAAATTTCTCAATAAGTTTTGTTGGACCATGAATACTATCTAGAAATTTAACAATTTGGCTTCTTAAATCTGACTCCGTTCTTGTAGTCCAATTTTCAAAGGCTCTTCTATTTAAAAAGTCAAACAGTACTTTTGAAATGTAATCAAAAACACGTACAACTGAATATGTTTGTAAGCCAAGATTATCACCATTAAAAAGTGTTTTGGCAGAAAATGCCATTACCTTACTATACTCATTAACCATAGGAACCAAGCCTATTTTTTCCAATTCAGAAATTTCACTTTTCTTAAGATCAAAACGTACACTTTCAACCTCGTTAATACCTCCAAATTTTTTACCTGCCACAACTTGTGACATTAAAGTATTGTAAATTTTACCTGCTAAAGCAGAAGATGGCGGTACATATAAATTATCTTCTTCACCAACTACATCGTCTTTTTTTCTTCCTAACAACCAATTACATGTCATTAACGTATTTGATTTAAAAACATCACCACCTGTATGGTTTGAATTGAAGAAAAGATCAACTACATCATCAGGTGTTTCAAGATCTTGAAAATCAGTAAGTAAAACAGCTTTGTTTTCATATGCTATTTTAGACCATTTATCTAGAATTGCATTTGAACCTAAATAACCTGGTAATACTAATAGCGAATAATTTTGCCTTAAATCTAGTCTGTCAAAATTTTGCTTTAGCTCATTACTTATATAATCAATAAAATAAGGATTATCTAAATCTTTTAATTGATCTATACTTGCATTGACAATACTTACATTCTTAACTTTATCACTCTCTGTGTTTTTATAAAAATGAGCTAATGACCTATAAGAAGTTTCTAATTCTTTAGTTTCTTTTAGTGCTTGCTTTAAATTTGCGTTTAAGACAACTCCAACTTTTAATGCTTTTTCCTTAGCCATTTCTCGCATTTCTTCACTATTCTTATTACTTTTAAGAAGGTCAAGCCATACTGATAGTCGATTGATTAATTTTTTACGCTCAAGACTCCATTGCTCATCAGTAAGAAATATATTTCGTCTTGCTTTTCTACTTGGGTTTAGATTGGTATATCCATCAATCACATTTTCTAAGAAAGCAAATCCGCCAAATTCTTTAAGTAGGTCAATAGCCTCTACAGATCCAGTTTGCTTGGATTGCTTGGATTGCTTCGATTGTGTAGATATAGATTTTTGTGTCTGTGTTTTTTCTGACATAGCTTACGTTTTTAAGTTTTAAGTTTTACTTTTCAGCTTTTTTTATTTCCTCAACAGATTCTTCAAGAATTTGAATAATTGCATTTTTAGTGTCTTGATTCTCTAATGCTTTTAATAAAGCCTTATTTGAAGATAATTGTCGAGAAATTTTGACATTCTGTTCTTTCTCTATATCTAATTTACTAAGAAATTCACTATTCTCTTTGATTTTTTTAGAATTAAAATCTCCAATGTTTTTGAAATTCATCACCTCTCTAACTTCGCTACCACTCTCATCTTGATGTTCCAATTTTACTGATGGTGAAAATTTATCAAAAACCTGTTCTACTGTTTGTAAGTCATGTATTGCTTCAGGCGAAACAGGTGCCTCATCGGTTAGTTTTTGTATTAATAACGTCCTGTTTGAAGGTATATCTGCGATAGATTCGTTAGCGTCTAACTTTACTTCATTTCCTCCAATACCATAATTGTACATTGCCATATAGCTTAAATTTAAATTAAATTATTCTAAAATATATTACGAATATAACTATATTATCCAAGATAATAAAATTATATTTGTTTTAACGTAAAAAAAATAAATATAGTATATTGTCGTTTAGAAATAAAAAACTTATGAACTATTTGAAATTACCTATTGATTTTTCTCAAATTTTAGTTAATAAAAATACAGAGCGATGCTCTAAAGAAGAATCTATTGCTCAACATATTATGATGATTATTACTTCTAGATATGGCGAAGTTGTGGGTAGAGATGATTTTGGTTCCCAAATTTGGGAATTAGAATTTAGTCAATTAGTAAAAATAAAAGACTGGGAAGAACGGGTTCAGGACTCTTTAGTTAAAGCTATAAATAAATATGAACTTAGACTTAAAAAGATTAAAGTGTCTGTAGTTTTATCTGAAGTAGATGATGATTTTTCAAATAATGAAAATGCCCAGATACGAAGAAGATCTCAAATTTCTGTTAAAGGAAAGTTAATTGAAAATGATATGGATTTTAATTTTAATACTTTAATATACATTAGTCCGTTATCACAATAGACCATTATGAGAGATCAAATATTTTTAACATTAAAAAAGAGAATGTTAAAGCGTTCTATGGAGTTATGGGGTATAAAAGAAGCCACCAATATAGACCCTTTGATAGACCTTTTAATTGATGTGTTTGCTTTTGAAAAAGCTAAACTTTATCAAGAAATTAAAGCTTCAGACACGCAACTATTGCATAGACTCTCAAGAATTTTAATGAGTAATAAATGGTCTTCTCCATTGCCTGCCCATGGATTAATGCATATACAACCTAATGAAAAAGTATGCTCAATCACTACAGAAAATCATTTCTATATAAACACAAGTAGTTACGGAAAAGATAATTCAAGCATCTACTTTACTCCTCTCGTCAAAAAGACATTGCTTAATGCACAAATTAAATATAAAATATATGATTGTGACTTAATTTATTCTAATTATGAGAATACTGTAAAAAATCCTTTTTTAGAAACGGAAAATAAGATAGAAGATAACTGTCTTTGGTTAGGTATTGAAATTGAGGAAGATATTATTAATAAAATTGATGATTTAACTATTGCAATATTGATGGAAGACGTAGCTTTATATCCTCTCTTAAATACAATGTCTATTCATGGAGAAAACGGAGTCAATATTAAATATCAAAAAACAATTTTTGAGGCAAACAAACTTGATGAGACACATTATTTTGATGAAACAGCCTCCTATTATAAAGATTATTTTTATACACTAAATATAGCCAACAATGCTCATATCAAAAAATCAATAACCAAATTATTTCCTTATTCAAAAAAAGAAATAGATGATGTTGATTACGAAGAGAAACTCTTTTGGGTTAAAATAAAACTTCCTGTAGTCTTCACAAAGGATAAAATAGAGGATTTGAATATGCATCTTAATGTAGTTCCTATCGTTAATAGACAAAGGGTTTACAAACAGCACAATTTCAAAAAAAATGGCAGAATAGTTTCACTTCCTAGTGAAAATAAAAATTATTTTCTCAATATTAAATCCTTACAGGATGATAACGGAAAATATCTAAAGAATATTTTGAGTGATTATGAAAATAACAAAAATGGAACGTATTCATTATACTTTGGAGATATCGAAAAATTTGATACCCGAAGTGCCAAAGTATTAATCAATAAAGTAACACATTCCATTAGAGAAGAAGGAAACGCTTTTGCTGCCATGAATCCTGAAAAGCTAAATATCTATTTAGAAGAATTAGTTGAACAATTAGATTTATTAGAGCAAAAAGCAGTTGAAAAAATTAAAAATATTGATACCATAGAACGATCTTTCTTATTAACTTACCCCTATAAAAATGCCGTCAATTATGAAATAGAATATTGGACAACTAATGCCGATATAGCAAACGGCTTTGACGAGCAAAGTAAATTTAATCAATATGCTACTAATGAATTTGATATGAAAAGAACTCATTTGTTGACAAAAACTGTTGGTGGAAAAATCAGAAAAGGTGAAAGGGAGCAAATAGATAGCTTGAGATATGGACTATTAACAAAAGAACGTATTGTTTCGATTGCAGATGTTAAAAGTTATATCAATCAGCAAATAGGAAACAATATTTCAACTATTGAAGTAAAAGCAGGAGCACAAATTTCTAAGGAAAAGAAAAAAGGAATAATTCGAACTACAGAAATTTTAATAATTTTAAACAATTTATTTTTATCTAAATTAGATTTAGAGAGGTTAAGTATTTATTTAGAAAATGAATTAACAATTAAATCAATTAGCAACATTCCATATAAAGTGATAATTCAGTAATAATTATGAAAGAATTAGATTATAGCCAAGGATTAATCTCCGCAATGAAAATGGCCAAACACAAAGCAATTAACGAAAAACACACTTCTTAT
>CAYOFS010000153.1:0-4599 GCA_964403095.1 uncultured Flavobacteriaceae bacterium
AGCTTACCTCAAGCTTTAAAAGTATCTTTTGGAGGAGGAACTGTAATGGGATTAGCCGTTTTAGGGTAAACAGCATTTTTCATTGTTTTCTTTAAAATATTTATGCCAAACGGCTGGACAAACACAGCAGATATGACAATGATTTTGGAAACTTTAGCTGGTTTTTCTTTAGGAGCTGAATCTATTGCTTTATTTGCAAGAGTTGGTGGAGGAATTTACACAAAAGCTGCCATGGAAATGGTTTATGAAGTTAGGCGTCAGTTTAAAGAAATTCCTGGAATTATGGAAGGAACAGGAAAACCAGAATACGATAAGTGTGTAAAAATATCTACCGAAGCTTCATTAAGAGAAATGATGTTACCTGGCTTATTAACTATCGGCTTCCCATTAGTAATTACATTTTTACCAATGATATTCGGAATGGATAAATTAATGATTGCCGAAATGCTTGGTGGTTATATGGCTGGTGTTACTGTAAGTGGTGTACTTTGGGCTATTTTCCAAAACAATGCTGGTGGCGCTTGGGACAATGCAAAGAAATCTTTTGAAGCTGGCGTAATGATTAATGGTGAGATGACACATAAAGGTTCTCCTGCACACGAAGCTGCAATTACAGGTGATACGGTTGGTGATCCATTTAAAGACACCTCTGGACCATCAATGAATATATTGATTAAATTAACTTGTCTTATCGGATTAGTTATTGCTCCAATATTAGGAGGGCACACAGAAAGTCACGCATCTAATGATGTTCAAAATGATAAAACGACCATTGTAGATTCACAAGAAGGCACTACAACTGATAATAAAACATTTGTTGTAAAATAATTATCTCCAACTTAAAATATTTAAAAGCTTTCGATTTATCTAGAGCTTTTTTATTTAACAAATCTTTATTATTAATTTTCATTCTAATTATATATATTTGTAATCTAACTATATAAAACCATTTAATCATGAAAAAAATATTATTACTACTGACAATTATTTCTGTTTCTTTTACGTCATGTAAAGAAGAAAAAACTAAAACAGAAGTAAAAAAAGAAACTAAAACAGAAGTAAAAACTACTCCTAAAAAAGACATCGATGTTATTACTTGGAAGGCATATAAAATAACAGGAGATACACATAGTGGTACAATCAACGTCAAATCAAGCGATTTTAAATTTAATGATGATAGTTTAATTGAAGGAATTGTTATTTTTGATATGAATACTATTAAAAATAGTGATATTAAAGATGCTGATTATAACGCAAAATTAGTTAAGCATTTAAAAAATGCTGATTTCTTCAACGTAGTAAAACATCCTACTTCTAAGTTTGAATTCTCTAATGTAGATAGAGATAAAGAAGGTAAATTAGAAATTAAAGGTAATTTAACCATAAACGGAATTACAAAAGAAATTAAATTTCCCGCAACTATTCAAGATAACATATTAACAAGTTCTGTCATCAAAGTAGACAGAACGGATTTTGGTGTAAAATATAAATCTTCTAAGTTTTTTGAAAACTTAAAAGATCGTGCAATTAATGATGAATTTGATGTAGCTTTTAAGTTAAAACTGAAGAAATAACAAACTTCATAACGTATTATAAGCTTCTGTTTTTACCTAGATCATAGAGAGTATGCATCAAAACATAATTAATGCTTCGTAAATTTAGTAGCTTTTATTAATTTTTTCTTAAACCTCTTATTATCAATAATATTACTTTTATACTAAAAAAAAAATTATTCTTTCTGTATATTAAATATATTGAGTATATTTGCGCTTAAAAACAAGGAATATAACGTGTAATTTTTAATTGAATACCCTCATTCAATGATAGTTATTACTATTAATATTAAGGTGATTAATTTGATTATTTACGCAATAATTACTTTTACCTATAAAGTCATGATCAAAAATTACATTACTCAAATTAAAAAAATAAATTTATTAATATTACTTATTACATTAATAAATTTCAATTTATTATTTTCTCAAACCACTTTTACAGAAAACGCAGCTACATTTGGCATAAACGTGCCTGGTAGTAAAGATGGTGGTCATGCGTGGACAGATTACGATGGAGATGGCGATCTGGATTTATTAGTAGCAACAAGTCAAACAGGTGCAACTAATGGTTCAAAATTATATCGTAATAATGGTAATAATACCTTTACCAATGTTACTGCTATATTAGCGCCTGTACTTGATGATAGGCGTAGAGAGCGTCAAGCCGTTTGGGGTGATGTAAATAATGATGGTTACCCAGACTTTATGGTCAACACGTCTTTTGCAGGTTTAGATGTTTATTTACAAGACCCTGTTTCAGGTATATTTGGAGATGGTGTTGGTGTTTTTACCCCTTATAGTATTGATAATTCTGGAGCCGTAGGAAATACAGGGGATCAATATTGGACAGTAGAAAATCATGTGAATTCTGAAGGTGCTGGTTTTTTTGATTTTGAAGGAGATGGTGATTTAGATATTTTCTTTGATAACCATAATTATGGTGTAGAGATAATGTTAAATAATCAAATCAATCATACAAATCATACAGAAGTTAATCCAGCACATGGAGCCTTGTTCACACATTTAACTACACCTTCAAATACTAATGGAGCAGGTGTAAGTTTTGGTTTAAACCAAGATGCAACAGATGGTGATTATAGTGCAGTTGCCGATGTTAACGATGATGGTTGGGTAGATTTGTTTAACCGTAAACGCGATGAAAATGATTTTTTCTTAAATCAAGGAGGTTTTTTTATTAATGGCGAAGATTTAAAACAAGCAACTAATAGTAATAAAGGCGCAAATGGACTATGGGATCTTGACAATGATGGTGATTTAGATGCGGTATGGACTGATAATGATGGTAATAGAATTTTTAGAAATGATGTAGTTGGAGGGATTAGTACTTGGGTAGAATTAGGCGTTGATGGAGGGACTGCAATTCCTTTATCTACTATTCATAATATTAATGGTATTGATGGTGTTTCAGGAGGAGATATTGACAATGATGGTGATATAGATTTAATATTTACAGCAAATAATAGAAGTTATTTATATATCAATAATATAAATAGTGCCACAGGTGTTGGTACTGGATCTGCATTCTCTTTTACCTTAGATTCCGAAACTTTTAATGCTGGTAGGAATGGAGAAGGTGTAACAATGGTTGATGTAGATAATGATGGTGATTTAGATATATATATTAATATTAACAATGGAAATAATCAATTATGGATTAATAATTTATCTGGAGTAGCAACATTAAATCACATTTTTGTTCACGTTGCTGAAGATAGAGCTGCAGATGGCAGCTTATCAGGCCACCCAGACCGTTCTGCTTTAGGAGCAAATGTGGTAATTAAAGACTGTGCAGGAAACGTAATTAGTGGTATTCGTGATATTGGTGGTGCATTTGGTCATGGTACACAAATAGCAGATTATGCCCATTTTGGTTTACCATTAGGCGAAGATGAATTGTATATTGTAGAGGTACGGTATCCTAATAGATATGATGCATCAACAGGTCAAATAGAAAGATTAATTGCAAGTGCAGTAATTGTACCTAGTACAATTGCAGGCACAAATCATTACTATATGACTACAAATCTTGCGGAAAGTTTAGAAAACCCTAATGCTCCAACAGTCATTAATGAAGAAGAACTAGTTTGTACAAATTCAAATATTAATGTTACAGTAAATGTTGTAGCAAACGATTCTGATTTGGATGGAGATACTGTTAGCTTATTAAGTATTGTAACAAATCCGTCAATAGGTACAGCTATATTTGATGCAGCGGCAGGAACAATTAACTTCACATATTCTGGTATAACTCCATTTACAGATGTAGTTATAGAATATGAAATTACAGATGATGGTGGTGGTGGCGGAACTGCGCCTTGTCCAGGAGCATCTAAACAAGCTAATGGATTCTTACATATAAGGTTAGATACCGATTTAGATGATGATAATGATGGTATAACAGATATTATAGAAGGTACAGGAGATTTTGATGGCGATAATACCCCAAATTATTTAGATTTAGATTCCGATAATGATGGAATCCCTGATAATGTAGAAGGACAAACAACAATTGGATATACACCTCCAAGCGGCAATGATATAAATAATAACGGTGTGGATGATGCCTATGATACCAATGGCACGCCAATTAGTCCAACAGATTCAGATGGAGACAGTTCTCCTGACTATTTAGATTTAGATTCAGATAACGAAGGAGCAAACGACACCATAGAAGCAGGAATAACATTAGACAACAATGATGCTGATGGAGATGGTCTTGACGATGCTACCGATGCAACAGCAGATTATTCAGACTCAGGAGGAACAATAGATAACCCGTTAGCAGGATCAATTATTTTACCAGATATAGACGCTGATGCTTTATCTGGCGGAGATGTAGATTTTAGAGATGATACAGATGATAGATTAGATACAGATGGAGATAATATTTTTGATATCATTGATATTGATGATGATAATGATGGTATTTTAGACACAGAAGAAAATGTTACTTGTGATGACCCATTAGCATTTTTTGAAGATTTTGGAACAGGAAATAGAACAACAGCACCTTATACAACAT
>CAYOFS010000154.1:0-1265 GCA_964403095.1 uncultured Flavobacteriaceae bacterium
AAGGCGAACAAAAACAGTTTCTGCTGGATCAGCCACATTAACTGCATAATTTGTAGGAGTTGTTATTAACTCAGCTGAATCTTCAGTTTGCGCACCTACTTCTGTATGATAATAAGAAATATCGTACGAAGTAAAATTGGTATTTACATCTGGTAAGGCATCATTCAAATTAAAATTTTCTTCATCATTAGCATCCATATCACAGGCATAAATGGTAGTTGCTGTGGTAACTATTAGAGGGTGAAAATAAATCACAATAGTTGTTTCTGTGGTACAACCGTCAGGCGTTGTTACCAAAACATTAATTGTTTGCGTAGGACCATTGACAGTAAAATCTTCTGGGTTTGTAATGGTTGTTCCCCAAGTGTATTCATAGTCAAAACTAACTCCAACTGCTGTTGAAATATCATCTTCATATTGTGTTATATCGTAATTAGGCTCTCTATTATCTCCAAACTCATCACATATAGTATCAGTTACGGGAGCTAAAGCTGTTGTAGACTGAAAATCTAAATTTACACTATCCACTACAAAATCAAGTTCTTGTGGTGTTGCATCACCTGGGTTTTGGAACATTAATGATATTCTAACCCAAAGTGTTACTGGTGCTGTTAATGTAATTGTGGTAATAGCTCCTGTATTTGCATTTGCTGCTACCTCTGTGTTGAAATAGGTGACTTCCATATATTGTTCATCATCATATCCTGAGATAATTTGACTGTCATAATTACTTAGAATAACTTCTTCTTCATTATCATTTTCATAATCACAAACTAGAAAGTTTCCGCCACCTCCACCGCCACCAAAACCAACGGTTGACAAACCAATTTCTCCCACAGAAGTACAATAAGAAGTATTGTTTGTAAAGACTACATAAACATCCGCATCAGGATTAGCAATAGCATAAGCTATTGGGTTTGCAATTAAATGTGCAGGGTCTAAGTTTTCTGCACCTTCAGGTGTATCATAGTATTGAACGGTTATAGTATCACCATTCAAATCATAAGTACCGTCACCATTATCTGTCATACCAGAAACCATATCTAGTATAGAATCTGTTAAATTAAATGTATTTCCAGTACTCACTTGCTCGTCATTCTCTGCAGGAACACCCGCGATATACCCGAAATTAATTGGATAAACATCCACACAACCATTAACTGTCCAAGTTCTTACCCATATTTGTGCAATAGAATTTAATTGATAATACTCTGGGTCTATTGGATTTGTAGGATGATTTGGGTCAAAAGGGTTGATATTTTGTT
>CAYOFS010000154.1:1275-4580 GCA_964403095.1 uncultured Flavobacteriaceae bacterium
GTGCCCAAGATTCATATAAGTGATACGAATAATTTAAAGCAATAGCATTATTCCCATCTGTTACCGATTCGGTTTGCGTTAAATCATAAATAGCAATATCGGAACATAATTCAACTGGAACAGCTTCCACATTTGGAACAGTATATAATACAATTGGAATTTCTATCACATTAGAACAAGAAGCGTCTGGATCTAAGGTGAGTTTTACAAAAACAGAATCGCCATCAGCTGCGGTTGGCAACTCGGTTATTGGATTATTGTCATTATCTGCATCATCTTGACTGGCATAATAGGTGATTGTAACACCTGGTTGTCCTCCTAAAACAGCATTAGTATAATTGGTTAAAGTAATTAATTCGGAATTATTATTAGTTACATCACAAACAGAGATCCCTGTAAGATTAGAAGTTGGCAATTCATCTAAATGAAGTGTTAGCGTTCCCACATCAAAGCAACCAACACCTCTTTGCAATCTTACATAAATTACTTCAGTAGGATTTTGTAGCAAATACGTATCTGGATTAGCTATTGGATTATTTTCTGTTTGCGCATCGGCTAATGAATTATAATACGATAAAACAAGACCAACTTGTACTCCAACCATTAAGTTATCATAACTTGTTAAATCTACTGTTTCTTCGCCTACAACACCCAAATCACACATTATTTGTTCGTTATCAATCGCTACAGGATAATCTAACGAAATTGCCACGTTGATATCATCAGTTATAGTAATATCACCTCCAATACATAAATCATATGTTACATTAACGGAGTAATTTGTAGTTTGCTCAGGACAAATAGTAATTTGATCTGCATTAGAAATTAATGTATTATTCTCATCATACCATTGTACGGTAGTTGTTGAAGTTCCATTTGGTGTAAATTGCCAAGCTTCATCAGTTGCACTCCATATTCCAGAGTTTCTACCTGGAGCAGCTGTACCAGCACTACCATCTATATTTTGAATACCAATAAGTGCATTTTTCCTTGGATCGCTTAGCGGATTTACAGGTTCATTATTAATTGGTTTTTCATGAACATAGACCTCAACTATATTTGTAGTTTCATACAACACTATTGTTGTTGTTGAACGACTAGTTGCATCATTAATATGAACCATATTTTCATAACTAATAACAAAACCTCTATAAGGAGCAGCTCCAAAAGTATAGGTTTTAATTTCGCCACATTCATTAATTCCTGTTAAAGGGTCGTCATTACAGCCTTGCGCACTAGGATCATTAGTTAAATCATGATATACTCCACAAATAACATTAGTGGTGATATTATTAGGAATGGTATTTGGCGCATACGCACTATCATCACCAGCTAGAATAGTATTAAAACTAACAATCCCGTTATCTCCAATAATCAATTGATTGTAAACTTCGTTATAAAAACAAAAATCAAATGGTATTGTACGAATATCACTCCATTTATCATCACTATCAATCGAAGTGATAAGCGTTTCGTTAGATAAACCTGCTAAATCTACATATGGTATCGAGCTAACAGCATAAGAGGTCGTTTCTTTTAACTCCGTATAATTTGCCTCTAAAACAAAACATCGATTTGCATCAACAGGATAATCACAATCTACCAATATATCATCTGGTAAACCATTAATATCTGTTATTTGAACCGTAGGAATTTGTGCGGTTAAAGTTAAGAAACACAAAAACAATAAAGAAAATAAAAAATTAAAATATTGTTTATGCTTTAAGCTGTTAATTGTTAGTTTATAAATCATTTAACAAAGATAAGCATATAATTTATAAATATTATATATATATATATTTATAATCGTAATAAATAAATTTAAATTCGTTCCGTATTTTAGTGTAATAAATAGAAAAAGCCCGTAATAATTAAATTACGAGCCTTTTCAACTAACCAAACCTTAATTTTTACTACTTTAAGTTGTAGTGCTCTATCTATCTTCTTTTAGAATTTCTTGAAGATGTATTTCTTTGAGAGGAACGACCTCTACTTGATGAGCTTGAAGACCTTCTAATTGTTGATTTACTCCTTGGATTAACAGTTCTATTACTCCTAGAAGACATACTTCTATTTGTTCTAGGTTTAACTGAACGTGTATTTCTAATTGATGTACCTTTTCTCGTACTTGACTTTGTAGTTCTTGTATTGTGAATTGTATTACGAGTTGTACTTGGCTTTATAGTTCTTGTATTTCTAGTACTTCTAATTGTTGAACTTCCTGTTCTTGCATTACGAATTGTTGTGCCACGAGTTGTACTTGGTTTTACTGAACGTGCATTTCTAATTGACGTACTTCTTGTACTTCTAGTATTTGATGCAATTCTAGTATTTGAATTTCTTGCTGTTCTTGTTGTGCGTATTCTTTGTGGAACACTTCTACGTGTCGCTCTTCTTGCTGTACGTGATGACGCTACTCTACTTCTACTATCTAAACGTCTGTACCGATTATCTCTATTAAAATGTGTTCTAATTGGTCTGTAATATTGTCTATATGGTCTATAACTCACTACACAATAATCAATATGTGGTCTTGTAAAAAAGCTAAAATACGGTCTGTAAATAAAATGCCTGTTAAACGGATTTATATATCCTGAACAGTAATCAAAATACCCATAAGAATTAAAGTGAATAGATAAGCCTCCAAATCTTGATATACGTCTATTTCTATATTGAATGTTTGTATTTCCTATTCTACTTACTCTACCATAGAAATCATAAAAAACAGGAACATCTTCTATTTGGATTATTGCTCCAAAATTATCATACTGAATGTAAGAGTCATAATTATAACCTGAATTATATGTAATATTTACAGATGCAAAATTAAAATTAACATCAAATCCATCATGAGCAATAAAGAAATCAAACTCTCCATTTTTAAATACTTGAAAATTAACATTCCCACTTACATAATTAAATGTATCTCCATCGTAACCTCTATTGTTACGGTAATGATCTGGATTCTCAATTGATGTTGCAAAAATATTACTTGTAAAAAGTAAAATTGCTACTAAAATAAATGCTGTTTTTTTCATGATATATTGTTTTAAGTTATTACTAATAATTGGTTGGTAGTACAACTTGCTTTACATATCACAAACAACGTGCCATAAATTTGTGGATTTGTGGATAAACAAAGTGTTTTTTTAATTTAATAAAACACATCAACTAATTATTTTATTCAAAAAATATGGTTATGTTCCTAAATAATGTGGAATATTTAATTTTTCATAATTCTTTTCAATACTCCTATACTCATTTATAGTTTTGATGTTTGTCATCATTATGTTCGCAAACTCTTT
>CAYOFS010000155.1:0-4577 GCA_964403095.1 uncultured Flavobacteriaceae bacterium
ATTCAAGGTAAAACATATGCTTTTGAAGTTGGGCACTATAATCAAAATGGCACTGCATCATCAATGCATGGTGACCAATTTATAGTTGTGGCCCAAACACCTGTTAATGATAATTGTACCAATGCAATAAATTTTACCTCTAATGCAAATAATACAAGTTTTACATTAGACGCATCGGGTAACACAAGTTTTGTTGCAGTTAATACATGTAATGGAACCTATTCAAATAATGGCGTGTGGTATAAATTTACAGCTCCTATATCTGGCATGTATAATGTTAACGTATATGCTGGAGCATACATTGGTGATGCAATTGTTGAGGTTTATGAAGGTAACTGTGGTAACTTTACTTCCTGTGCCATGTCTGCTATACTGCAAGGGCTTACTGATAATGAATTTCATGTTGACGCAGGTGTTGAGTACTACATTAATGTCAATTCAGGTAGTTTTGATAATTTTGTAATTCAAAGTGGAACAACTGAGATTAACTGTTACTATACACCACCAGCTAATGACGACTGTGTAGATGCTACATCATTAACTGTAGGGACTGATTTTGACCAACACGATGTTATAGCAAAATTAGTAGGTTGTACAGCTACTCCAGGTATCACATCATTTTCTTGTGGTGGTTTTGGAAATGGGAATGATATATGGTATAAATTAACAGTGCCTAGTAATGGAGCTGTAACAATAGAAACGGCTGCTTATGTAGGTTCAACATTAGGAGATACTATTTTAGCAGCATATACTGGACCTTGTAATAACTTACAAGAAGTAGCCTGTAATGATGATGGCTCAACTGGTGCTTTTACAAAATTAGATCTTACAGGGCAAACCCCTGGAAGTATATTATACATAAGAGCATCTGAATTTGGTACAAATAATTTCGATAGATTTAGAATATCTGCATATAATTTATCTATCGCAGCAGTAGAAAATGATATTATTGAAGGTTTATCACTCTATCCAAACCCAGTTAGTGATGTGTTACAAATAGATGCTCAAGATAATATTACAAGTTTAGTAATCTATAATCAATTGGGTCAAATAGTTAAAAAGACCATGCCAAACCAAACTAAAATTACAATGGATGTAAGTGATTTAGCAACAGGTTTGTATATGGTCGAAGTAAAATCGAATGATAAAAAGAGTATTAAAAAGTTAATTAAAAAATAATAAAACATTTTTTTTAATTATTTCCTGAGTATAATTCAACAACTATGCTCAGGTTTTTTTTGTTATTATGTTAACATGTATACAAAATAAAAGACTAAATAAAAACACATACAATGAAAGTTAAACTTATTATTATTTTAGCATTAATACTAACATCATGCTCTAAAGATTGTCCAATAGACCAACCTACACGTACCGAATTATTAACCTCAAATGAATGGATAGGTGTTAGTCTTAAAGAATATGTAAATAATGTTGAAGATTATTCTGAAGATTTATCCAATAAAAAATTTGTTTTTTTAATAAATGGTGACTATTTAATTTATGAAAATGATCTACCTTCAAATGTTGAGCAATGGGAATTGGTCAATAACCAACAAGAAATAAATTTAGTTAATGATGTTTTTAAAATAGAAGCACTAAGCGAAACCTCATTAGTGTTTTACCAAGAAGAAGTACAAGGAACAGACACTATTAAACTAGAAGTTTCTTTTAAAAGATAATATAAAAATAAAAACCATGAAATACATTAAAATACTTATTTTATTTATTGCCTTAGTAGCAATAACTGCATCTTGCAATAAAGATGAAGAATCAACAAAAGGTGAATACATAACAGCATCAATTGATGGCGTACAATTTACAAGTACCTTTAACCATGTCGTTTTTACAAACTCTTTTGAACCTCCATATAAGCTTTTAGATTTTACAGGAACTGATGATAATGACAACACATTAAGAGTAACACTTTCTTCTTACTTAGAACCTGGAACCTATGTTTTACCAGACGAAGATCATCCGCTGCTTGGTTTAGTATATCAAGTGCAATCGCTAAGCGAAACAGGTACTTGGGTAGCATCAACAAATCATGAAGATACAACGGGTGTTTTAACCATTACGGAAGAAAGTAACTCAAAAATAAAAGGAACTTTTTCTTTCAACACTACAGTCAGCACAACAAATAGTAGCACAAATAACTATCCAAAACAAATTTCAAACGGACAGTTTTTAATTAATAAATAAACTAAAAAGTTATGAAATATATACAACTATTGATTATTACACTGCTTTTGATAAGTTCAACGGCTATTTCACAAAGCACAAAATCAACAGAAACATCTTTTGAAGAAATCTCAAAAAACCTAAATAAACAAACACCTTTAACCATACCATTTATTAAAAAATGGATACCTAAATTTTTAGGTGATTTTGAATTATCATATAGCAGTGTAGGCGAAAAATTAGAAGATACTAATATTACTAGTAATGCAACAATACACTATAAAAAGGGAGATAAAACAATAGAAATATCATTGGTTGATTGTGCGCAAAATCCAAAAGCTATTGAAATGAGCTTGTTTGCTTTTGCTATGGATAAGCAATTAGGCGAAAACACCTACGTAAAAAAACCATTTAATTACATCTACCAGCATAAAATAGATGAAGGTTTTACGCAAGTTCTAATCGAAAAAGAGTATCGTTTTATACTTGGTATAAGCGGAATTAACATGCAGCCAGAAGAATTGCTTAACTATTTAGAAAAATTACCATTAAATGAGTTAAAATAACCTGAATAATAAAGTGAAATCATTAAAAATGATAAACATAGCAACATTACCTAAAGATTTAAGACTAGTAATTAATAATGAACAAATAGATTTTATTATTAAAGCTAAAAGAAATGCTCCTTTAAAAAAAGCATTGTCCTATTTCTTTTTTTCTTTTTTTTGGTTACTTATATTATCTGTAGGGATTTACACATCGTTAAAATCACATTTTAATAACAAGAGTCTTAGTAATATAATTACAAAACTTAAAAATATTGATTATACCGAAAGTGCAACCTTAGTGGTGTTATGCTTTATAAGCATAGGGCTTAGTATGTTTTTATATGGCTTTTATATTCTTCTACAAAAAGGAGGTTATTTTATAGCTACAAAATCAGGTTTACTCAAATATCGAAATGGAAAAATAAAAATGACCGATTGGCAACAATTTTCTGGTAATATAAAAGTGAACAATCGTAACCTATATGGTGATATTGCGATGGAATTAGTTACGGGTAAGCACGTGTCACGTTACAATGATAGTAGCTATGATAATAAGCGCTATGTGCCAGATGTTATCCATATTGTAGGTGTAGAAAGCCCAATGCAAATAGTAAATAAATACAAAGCACGTATAGAAGAAAATTCACAAGAAGTTAAATTTTAATACAATTAAATAATTAAATCAAAAAAAACCATGAAAACAACAATAAAATTCACAATTCTATTTATAATTAGTATAGCATTATTTAATTGCTCATCAGACACTAATAGTACTACTCAAGAAGAGGAAGAAGAAGAATCAAATGCCATTCCACAAGTAAACACGATAGTGTCTTCTTTTGCAGGTCCTAGCATAAACGGTTTTACTTGGTATTTTTATTTAAATGGCTGTGGAGGAATAGATATAGATTCCGATGATAATTTATACATTGCAATAGCACATGGATCTAGAGTGGTGAAAATAACACCACAACAAGAAATACTAAACTTTGCAGGAGTGATGGAAGATGATGAGGGTGTTTACGGTAATTTAGACGGAACAGGTGCTCAAGCAAAATTTGGAAGGCCTATTGGTGTAGCTGTTAATTCATTAGGTGAAGTATTTATTTCAGATTATGGTAATAACAACATTAGGAAAATTGTATAACAGTAAAATAAAATTAAAATGGAAACAAAAACAAATTTAGAAAACACAAACAATCAAGGTAAAAATACGGCCATAATCGCCTATATCACAATCATTGGTTTAATCATAGCATTTGTAATGAATAATGATAAAAAAGAAAAATTTGCAAGTTATCATATTAGACAATCTCTAGGTATAGCATGTGTAGCACTAGGCTTATCGGTAATAGCAGTTATACCTATATTAGGTTGGATAATTAGTTTTTTAGGGTTCTTTTTAGTATTGGTACTTTGGATTATGGGTCTTATAAACGCCTTGAGTGGAAATGAAAAACCTGTACCAGTATTAGGTAAAAAATTTGAAAAATGGTTTAAAGATGTAAACTAGGCATTAAACATATAAATAATATTGTTTTTCATTGTGAAATATTTCATCAAATCCTTTTTAAAGGAAATGATGAAATATTTTTTATTTAGTTAACAATATTAAAGTAGAACAGACTATATAATATAATCTAAAAAGCAATCATGAAAACAATCAAAAAAATAACACCAATATGTAGTAGTTAGCAAAAATTAAAAAAAGAGGGAAAACCCTAATAATTAAGGGTGTTTTTCCTTACAATAATATCAAGATTATACTATAATTTTGTAATTACTAGAAATAAAATTTTAACCATTAAATAATAACATTATGAAAAAAACAATTTTAATTTTACTTAC
>CAYOFS010000156.1:0-4572 GCA_964403095.1 uncultured Flavobacteriaceae bacterium
CTAATTATGACAGCATTTTGTTTAAATAATTCAAATAAGGAATATGCTTGGTCAGTATTTTTAAGCAAGTGAAATCACTTATTTATATGGTAAGATATTGGTTTTGAATAAATAACCTTATATTAAGACAAGTTAATTATAGTGCTATATTTATTAAATATTGCATTTTTTCTTGATTCTTACATTACTTAACCCGAAAAATCATCAATAATACAGGTTGACACTTTGGCATAAAATTTGATAGTAGTATTAATGAACAATTAAATCAGTAACAATTATAGCTGTTTTAACACTAAAGTACCCATTATGAAAACGATAAAAATAACTTTTTTATTACTTTTAACAGCCTTCACATTTAGCTCTTGTGTTGTAACAGAAAGTGACTACGATAATAATAACATTACATTAAATGAATTATTACAATCGTCTGATTTATGGTATATAGATTATAATCAAACTACTGGCTCGAACGATACACGTTTTATGTCTTTAGCATTTACTTTATCGTTTGAAAACGGAAAAATTTATGCTAATAATAATTTAGTAGGTTTAGGATCTGTTGGTAGTGGTTACGGAGATCAAATCGGTTTTTATAGTACAAATGGTGATGTTTTAACTATAGATCATGATTTAGATGGATATATAGATTTTGAAGTATATCAAGTAAGTAATAATAGAATAAAATTTGCCGATTTAGATAGAAATGTAACCTATACGCTAATCCCTTATAGTGTAAATAATTTTGACTATACTAAAATTTTTAACGATAATATTGAATACTTTTTACAAGAATATGTTGCTTGGGAAAAAACAGGAACTTTTGATGGAAATCAAAATGATTTTGATAATGAAAATTTCTTAGCTTTTATACCTCAACATGTAAGTACGTTTAAATCTTCTCAAGATTTAACTGGAACAACAATAACTAATCTATTGTGGGATTTTCAAGGTGATTATCAAATATTTGATGTGCAAGGTACAGATACTTTAAAAGTTTTAACATTAAATTATAATGGCACAGATACTGAAGAGTTTGAATTAAGCGTTTTAAATGATGGGAAGATTGAATTATATCATATTAGCTCAGAAACCTATTATGAATTTAACGGAAGAGAAAATATAATTTATAAAAAAGGAAATTCAGAGGTAACAAAAACTCCTCGAAAGAGATATAAAGTAAAAAGGAAGACTAAAGTGTTAGAAAAAAACACAAGAAGTAATAAAAAGAATAAACGATAAGGTTTGGTTAGTTGATTAGATTGGTTTAAACCGCCAATCGGAAAATGGTTTCTCTATGAGAAACCATTTTTTTTATCATTATAGTTTATATATCACCATCAAGACTTTGGAATAAACTAGAGCTATTAACAATTAAACGATTCAATAATTACACAAAAAACCCATACCTTTACACTTATGAATTTCAAAAACCTTTCTTTACGTATTCGTATATTTTTATCCATGTTATTATTGGTGGTAATTGCATCGATAATTACAGCTGGTTTAACTATTTACCAATACAATGAACAAGGAAATGATTATCACAGAAAACGATTAATTCGTAAAGAAAATAACATTAGAGCAACCATCAAAAATGAATTAGATAGAACTACTTATGCCGTAGAAACTACTGAATTATCACATATATTTAGAGAGCAAATTTATAATATATCGCATAATAATAAACTAGATATTGATATTTATAATTTAGATGGCGAGCAATTAATAAGCTCTGTACATACCTATCCACAAGACGAAAACAATTACGATTTACCCATGGAAATTGTAAGGAAAATTGAAGAAAGCGAAAATAAACGTATCTTAATTAAAGAAGTTAGAGATGGCAAAGAAGTACAATCATCTTATACCTATATAGAAAATTTTAAATTTAAACCTATTGGTATTTTGGGTTTACCTTATTTACAAGATAATACAGAACAGGATGAAGAATTAAAAGAATTTTTAAACCGATTAATCATTGCATATGTTATTATATTTTTAATTGCAATAAGTATTGCTTTTTGGCTTTCAAGTTATATTACCAAATCGATAAAATCGGTAAGTGATAGAATAAGTAAGGTGCAACTTGGGTCTAGAAATGAAAAAGTCAAAGTAAAAAGCGCAAGTAAAGAAATCAACACCTTACTAGAAGCTTACAATCAAAAAGTAGATGAACTAGAAGAAAGCGCCGTTAAATTAGCAAAAAGCGAACGTGAAGAAGCTTGGCGTGAAATGGCAAAACAAGTAGCACATGAAATCAAAAACCCGTTAACACCAATGCGATTAACCGTTCAAAGTTTTGTGCGAAGATTTAATCCAGCTGATGAAAATTATAAAGAAAAGCTACAAGAATTTTCAAAAACAATGATTTTACAAATTGACACTTTAACCTCTATTGCTTCAGCATTTTCTAATTTTGCTAAGATGCCAACTCAGAATAAAGAAGACCTTAATGTTATTGAAGTAGTAAAACATGGTTTAGAAATTTTTAGTGAACCATATATTAAATACCAACCTCTACAAGAGGTTGTTATGGCTAAATTGGATAAAATACAATTGACTAGAATAATAACAAATTTGGTTAAAAATGCCATTCAAGCTTTAGCTGATGTAGAAAATCCACTGATTAATGTTATCACAAAAAAAGAAAATAAATCTGTTATTATTACTATAACAGATAACGGAAAAGGTATTGAAGAACTACATAAAAATCAAATATTTGAACCTAAATTCACAACCAAGTCAAGCGGAATGGGATTAGGGTTAGCCATGGTTAAAAATATTATTGAAGCCTATAAAGGAACTATTACATTTACTTCAGAGATTGGTAAAGGAACTACTTTTAAAGTGGTTTTACCAATGGAATAACCATTCAACTCACAGATTAAATCCAAATACAGTTCATTATTTACTATATTTACATAATTAATGTGCTGAATAAAAAAATTAAGTAAATATTTGATTTTTAGGTTCTACTACAAATTTAGTGGAATTAAAATATATAATAAAAACTAGATTAGCTTTGGTAAGCCTAACCAAAATATTTTTTGAGTTTGGTTTCCTTTTTTTTCAATGAAAAAAAAGGAATAAATATGATATTAAAATTAAGGTTTTCCACTAAATTTGCAGTAGAACCTAAACTAAGAACAAAACCATGATAAAATTAAACAAAACCAATACTGTAAACAAGAATCAAAATATAATTTTTTTAGCAGACAAGATTTCTGACATGAAAGAATTAAGCAAAGAACAAGAAACTTATTTTAAAAAAGAGTTTAAAAAAGAAAAAATACAATACACAAAAACAGATACCTATACTTATGTCGTAAACACCAATAAACAATCGGCTCAAGATTTGAGAATTCATGCGTTTAATATTCATCAAAATTTAAAGAATTGTTCGGAAGTAACTATTTATGGTGAAAGTAAAAAAGATGTATTAACATTTTTAGATGGATTCTTATTATCAAACTATCAATTTTTAAAATATTTTTCAGATAAAAAAGAAAAGAAAAACAAACTTAAGAAAGTAAATGTAATAGGTGCTATTTCTAAAAAAGAATTAGACGAATTAGAAAACTTAGTAAAATCTGTTTTTTGGGCTAGAGATATGGTTAACGAACCGGTTTCTTACTTAGATGCTGTTCGTTTAGCTGAAGAAATTCAAGAAAAATCAGAAGAAGCAAAAAACTATAAAGTGGATATTTTTGAACAAACAAAAATTGAATCTTTAAAAATGGGAGGTTTATTAGCTGTCAATCAAGGTTCGGAAACTCCTGCGACTTTCACCGTAATTGAGTACAAACCAAAAAACGCAAAAAACAAAAAACCATTTGTATTAGTTGGTAAAGGTATTGTTTACGATACTGGTGGTTTAAGTTTAAAACCAACCGCAAACTCCATGGATTTTATGAAAGCAGATATGGGCGGAGCAGCTTGTATGGTTGGTGCAATTCATGCAGTAGCATTAAATAATTTACCTGTACATGTTATAGGTTTAATACCCGCAACCGATAATCGTCCAGGGAAAAATGCTTATGCTCCAGGCGATGTAGTTACCATGTTTGATGGTACAACTATTGAGGTTTTAAACACCGATGCCGAAGGTAGAATGGTGCTTGCAGATGCTATTGCTTATGCAAATAAATTTAAGCCAGAATTAATTATAGATGCAGCAACTTTAACTGGAGCAGCAGTTAGAGCAATTGGTGTAAAAACAGCCATTTGTATGGGAAACGCCAAAGACACTTATTTTAAGCAATTAGAAAAAGCAGGATTAGAAATGCATGATAGAGTTGTTCGTTTTCCTTTTTGGGATGAATGGAAAGAAGAACTAAAAAGTGATATTGCCGACATGAAAAATCTTGGTGGCGCAAATGCAGGTATGATTACCGCTGGAAAATTTTTAGAACATTTTGCTAAGGATCCATATATCCATATTGATTTAAGTAACGCTTATTTACACGCTCAAGAAAACTATAAAGGCAAAGGAGCAACAGGTTCTGGAGTTAGATTGTTATATCAATTTTTTAAGAATATGAAATAGTTTAAAAACTATAAATTTCAATAATT
>CAYOFS010000157.1:0-4501 GCA_964403095.1 uncultured Flavobacteriaceae bacterium
TTTTAGTTGCCGAACAAGAACTACCAGATTTCACTTTTAAAGACCAGTTTGACAACTCTCATACAATTGATGTAAGTACTGAAAAATTAATTTTTGCCTTTGGTTGCTGTATTATTGTTATTAAGTTCGTCTGATTTACTAACAGTTTATTATAATAATAAGCTAATTGCAATTGCTAATATTTTTATATTAGGTTGGGCGAGTATGATTATTTTTGGCGCTTTATATCAACTAATCCCTGTGGTTTATGAAACATCTTTATATAGTGAAAAGCTATCTATAATCACATTTTGGATGTTTTTAATAAGCGTAAGTGCTTTATCCTATTCTTTTTGGATTGGTTCGTATGTTGTTTTACTTTTTTACTCTTCCATTTTAATGTTTATCTCTTTGGTGTTATTTATTATAAACCTACATCTTACTTATAAAAAAACTGTCCATCGCAATATCCAATCTAAATATATAAATACAGGTATTTATTGGCTTGCCTTAACCATGCTTTTAGGAACAATAATCGCTTTTAATTTTAGATATGATTTTTTAAACAGCAACCATGTACATTACTTGAAGATTCATGCGCATTTTGGATTAATAGGTTGGTTTTTGATGCTTATTTTTGGTGCGTCTTCTTTATTAATTCCTATGTTTTTTGTTTCACATAATCTAAATGATAAAAAACTTACAAAAGCCTATTATTTTACTAATATTGCCTTAACTTTAATCAGTATTGATTGGTTGTTTGTTCACTCGGAATACTGAAATGATTTCAGAGGAAGGAAAAATAATGTTAGGGTAGGTTTGGTGTAATTTAACCCGTATAATTATAGGGTTTCGTTATAAAAAGTCAAAACACCAATATAATTGGAAAGCACAGAAGTTTTTTAGTGAAAAAATTGTAACTCAATTTTGAGCTAAATAAATTTAACCTATTTTAAATTATAGCAAGTAGTTTACTTTGTAATAGAAAATTTGTGAATAATTTGGGTTAAACAACGTTAAATCTTTAAAATTTTACAACTAAAATAATATTATAAACATTAAATATTTCATACCTTTGTTTATATTTATTCTAAATAATAATTAACTATGGAAATCGCAAATTTATATAAAGAACTAGAATACAAAGAAACTAAGCCAGTAATAAATGTTTTGTTTGAAACTAGTTTCACTAAAGAAATTAGAATAGCAATGCAACAAGGAGTATTAATGAAAAAACATAAAACTTCTTTTCCTATTGTTATTGAAATAGTTGAAGGTAAAATTGATTTTGGTGTAAATAACAAAATTTTAAACCTAGAAAAAGGAGATTTAATTGCTCTAAATGGAGGTGTTCCACACAATTTAAAAGCTATAGAAAACAGTATAGTTAGACTAACATTAACTAAATATGACGATACTAAAAGAGTAAAGAATATCGTTTAATATTTACACTAATGTCTTTATATAAATAAGCTCACTATTCTTAAAATTCAACTTGCGCAAGAATATGTTAAATTCACAACAAAACTATTAAATAAATTACAAATGAAAACAGGGATTTTTTACGGTTCAGATACTGGTGATACGGAAGATGTTGCTAAAATTATGGCATCAATTATTGGAGTAGATGAAGTGGATTTATGTGATATTGGAGAAGCTTCCGTTGAAGATTTTGACAAATACGAACGTATAATTATTGGATTATCAACTTGGTATGATGGCGAATTACAATCCGATTGGGAAGATTTTTTCCCGAATCTTGATGATATTGATTTTACAGGTAAAACCGTTGCTATTTTTGGTTTAGGAGATCAAGAAGGTTATGGTACTTGGTTTGTAGATGGAATAGGAATTGTTTATGATAAAATAATGGAAAAAGGTGCAAAAGTAGTTGGAGAATGGGCAACAGATGGTTATGATTTTGATGAATCAAAAGCAGTAAAAAACGGTAAATTTGTTGGTCTAGCTATAGATGAAGATAATCAAACTCATCAAACAGAAGAAAGAGTTAATAAATGGCTAAAACAAATTAGTGGAGATTTTGATTTTCAAATATTGTAAAACGAAAGCCCTTAAAAGCGCTTTTTACTTGAAAATTCCATTGCTTCGCCTTTTCCAAAACCAAAGCTTAAACCGAAAGCAATAAAACGACCTCTTTGGCTATGTGAGTTTGTGTAAAAATTTAGTTCGTCTATAACAGATTCTCTATTACGTGATGCAAATACATCTCTCACACTTAAACTAGCTGTTAACTTCCCTTTCATCATTCTTTTACGAACTCCTAAATCCATAAATAAATTATCTGATATAACACGTTGTACCGACTCTCTTTCTGAATTATAATTTCCTGTAAATTCTACCGTAAATTTTTTGGGTAATTTTAATTTACCTCTTGCTTTTGTGGACCATTGTTGTGCAGAAAAATCAAACACTCTACCTTCAAAAAAACCCTCTCTTGTAAAGGTAGATAAATTCGTATCGGTAGTTAGTGTAAACCATCTTGTTGGGCTATATTTAACATTCAATTCTAGTCCAGTAATATTATTAGTACCTATGTTTTGTGGTGTAGAAATACTAACATTATTATTAAATCTAAGTACTCTTTCTACAACGTCTTTTGTGTTTCTATGATAAATTCCAAAATTTAAAGAGGTTTTCTTTATAACATATATACTTGTTAACTCAAACATATTAGTATATTCTGGGTTTAGATTGGGATTACCCGTAGAAATGTTAAAATTATCTCTAAATGAAGTAAATGGATTCAAACTCCATAACCTAGGACGAAAAATACGTTTAGAATATCCTGCTTGTAGTGAAAAGTCATCTGTTAGTTTATATGATGTGTGTGCACTTGGAAAATAATCTACAAATTTTTGATTATTCGTTTCATTAGTGTTTTCTAATTCGGTCTCTAGCCTAGTATTTTCCATTCTTAAACCTAATTTTAAACCCCATTTATCTCCTTCATAAGATGCTGTACTATAAACGCCTAAAACACCTTGACTATAATGAAAAATATTTGTATAATTAGCGTTATTAACCCAAGTACTTCCAATAAAATCATTAACAGAATAATCATTAGAGACCATATTAACAACATATTGAGAACCAGCCTCTATTGTATATTTGTCCGCAAAAGGATGTGTATAATCTAATTTAAAAGTATATTTTGCTTGAACAAAATCGGCATGTGCTTTTTGTAAATTATTTGCGTTATTTCCAAGGCTAGTTATGTTATTAAATGTAGAAAATTTATCTTTACTAAAAGAATTACCTAAAGCGCTAAATAATAAATTACGATCTTTATTATCTTTAAAGTCTTTTTTGTACTGTAATTCATATTGCCATTTTGGATTGGTTGCTTTTGTTGTTTCGTCTCGAGACCAAGTATCTGTTAAAGTTTGCCCATTAAGAAATGAATAATTCTTATTTGAGTGCTCTAATTCATCTTCAAAAGCATAATGACCTGATAAAGATAAAACATTTAATTTATTAATATGATAATCAGTTCCTAATATAAGGTTTAAAAAAACTTCATTTTTATCACTTTCGCCAAAACTTCTTAATGTATTATTAGCTACTTTATCTATACTTATCGATCTGTTTTCAGTAGGAAAAGTTCTTTTTCCATAACCAATTTGAGTAAAAAGATTAAATTTTTCTGTTCTTTTGTTTAAACTAAGACCAATACTGTGATTATTAGGAACACCTGTATTTAATGATATTGATCCATTTAATCCTTTTTTCTCAGATTTTTTCATTACTATATTAATAATACCTGAAGTTCCTTCGGCATCATATTTAGCAGATGGATTTGTAATAACTTCAATACTATCAATCATATCTGCTGTAATTGTACCTAAAGCATTGCCTTCTGAAATAACAGATGGTTTCCCATTAATTAAAATTTGCACTCCTTGGCTACCACGTAAACTTATTGCACCTTCTAAACTTACATTAACCGAAGGCACATTATTTAATACCTCTAATACACTTGCTCCTGTTGTACTTAGGTCTTTACCAACATTAAAAACACGTTTATCTAATTTAAATACTGTTTGAGATTTTTCAACTCTAATAACAACCTCTTCTAATGTTCCTAAATCTTCAACCAATATTATTGTTCCTAAGTTTAATTCATTATTTATAATATTAAATTCCTTAAATGTTTTTGTTTTAAAGCCAATAAAACTTGTTTCTATATAAAAATTATCACTTATTGTCTTTAGCTCAAATATTCCATTCTCGTTAGTTGTTGTTCCTGTAATTGGTTTTTTTGTTTTAGAATCCACCACAATAAGCGTAACAAATTCTAAAGGAATATTATTTACACTCTCTATAACTTTTCCTGAAATTTTGATTCTAGAATCTTGTGCTTTTATTAAAGTTGTTCCTAAAAACAACAATAAAAATGTAAGTAAAGTATGTGTGTATTTCATAAGTCTATTGTTAAATTCAATGTAAAAGTAGACGTTTTTTTAAAAACGATAAAGAGCATAGTGTTTTCAGGGCAAACTCA
>CAYOFS010000158.1:0-4444 GCA_964403095.1 uncultured Flavobacteriaceae bacterium
TAAATGCGTATCGCTCAATACTTGTTAACTTTCTAAAATCCATTTTTTCCATAGCGGAAAGATACAACTTTTAATTTTAATTATTACGGTTAATTGCCGTTAAGTTAATAATAACTTTTTAGTAGAGCTATAACGATTTTATAAAATTAATTAATTTTATTCTGTCATGTTTTTTCAAATTCATAAATTCGATCTTACTTGCTTCTGCCTCGCCTCCATGCCATAAAATAGCTTCTTCGATATTTCTTGCTCGTCCATCATGTAATAAATTGGTGTGGTTGTTGACTGTTTCTATCAATCCAATCCCCCATAAAGGTGGCGTTCTCCATTCATTTCCAGTTGCATCAAAATCGGGTCTATTATCTGCTAATTGCTCGCCCATATCGTGTAATAATAAATCAGTGTAAGGTCTTATTGTTTGATTTGCAACTGCTGTTATATAATGTGGACCTGTTTGTATTTTAGGAATATGGCAAGCAGTACAATTAAGTTTATTAAATATTTTTTTTCCTTGTAATATTTCTTGTTTATCGTGATTTCTTCTTGCAGGAACACTCAGTACTGAAGAAAAAACAGACACTCTTTCTAATGTTTTGTCAATTACTTCAGGATTTCCACCATGTGTGAAACTGTTACAATCTACACCTGTTGGGCAATTATTATTAGGAAATAAAGAGGTTGTAAGTCCTAAATCACTCGAGAATGCCGATGCAACTTGTTGTTTTACATTTGGTTGATTTGCCTTCATTCCAAATCTACCAATAGTAAACGATTGTGTTTGCACATTCCAAACACGATTAACTTTCCCGGATATTCCATCATGATTAGCATCAAACTCATCCGAAAACCCTATTAAGGTTTCATCTGTAATAGCATCTAATAGTCCAAGCCCAATCATTTGTGGCGCAATACGAGGAGAGAATTCAAAGCTAGCGTCCAATTCGCCATAAGCGAGGTTATTAAAGTGATAAATAGGTTTTTTTAAGGTTATTATTGTTCCGTCTGGGTAATTCACAACAATGTTGGTGTGCGTAATATGAAAACTTCCTTCGGTGGTTGTACTTAATATTGAACTTGTTTGAAGTTGTCCGCCATAAGTAGGTTCAGGATTGTTATATCCTAATGCATTTTCCCCTGGAACACTTAAGCGAATAAGCATACCATGAGGTGATTCTCCATTAAAAGAAGGCGCTCTTCCTCGACCATTTTTAGGATGACAACCTGTACATGATCTTGAATTAAAAAATGGGCCTAAGCCATCTCTTGCCAATGTTGATGCTGGAGCTGTAACCCAATTCTGTTTAAAGAAAGATCTTCCAATACCAAATGATGTACGAAAATACTTACTTAAATTGGCTGCTTTATAGCTAAATGCTTTATTAGAGGTTCTAAAAACAGTTGTTTCTCCACCAGAATATGCTTCTCCTTCTTCTGGAGTTAAGCTAAAATACTCTTTGTTATCGTTACAGCTTGTGAGTAATAAGATAAGGATTAAATAAAAACAATAATATATTTTTTGGTTAATCGCCATCATTTTCATTAAATGTAATTATAGTGCTAAGCGCACTTGCCATATCAACTTTAATATGGAGTAACAAGTTTGTAACAGTGTCTTTTAAATTAGCTAGGTTTTGTGTGTTGTTAAATAGATCTTCTCTTAATGGTGTATTTAATGCGTCTAATTTTGTGAAGCAATTGGTAAAATCATTAGTGATTTGTGTAGCTAAATCTTGACGACCTAATTTTATTAAATAATCATCAAAACCTATGTTTGTATCGGTGTTAAATTCTCCTTTAAAACAGCGCTCTAATGTAATTAAATTGGCTCTAATTATTTCTAAGGATTTGCCACTTCTATGAGCTTCTAATTTTAAAGGTTTTAAAAAATTATCATTATTTGTACCTAATGGCTTTTCTAATTTATAGATTTTAATTTTTTCCGTTAAAGATACTATTGCATTTGTAATTTGATCTTGACTACCATCTAAGCCGTTATGTAGCGCGCTAACAAAAGTAGGTTTATAATCAATCCAGCGTAATTCTAATTCAATTGATTTTGTTTTTAAATTTTGGCATAAAGCTGTTAAGTAGGATTTGCGTCTTTCAAAATTAGCTGCTGTTGTAAAGCTTTCTAATGTAAGTTGATTGGTAGTTTTAAATAATAAAAATTCTATTGCGGCAACACCTTTAGAGGAGCTACCTTTGCTTTCTATAAAACTTTCATCTAAAGTAGCTGATCCATTAATAAAATTATTGATGAAGTTTATTTCTGTTGGCCAATAATCAATTTTGTAAAAGATATAGTTATCTGGAACAGATCCTATTTTATATAATTCTAATTTTTTCCATACAAGTACCATATCTATCCATTTTTGTTGGGCAGTTTCTAGATTTTGAATGGTTGTTTGTTGATTGAAATTCTCTACCGATTCGTTTAATGCTGTTGTGGTTATAATAAATGAGGCATTCAGATTTGATATTTCATTATTGTATAAATTAAGTAATTGTGCTTCTTTTAAAGCTTTTAAATCATCTGATTGTTTTGTGTTATTATCTTTACTACAACTTATTATGATAAGTAATAGTAATATACCTGTGATTTTTTTAAATATTTGTTTCATAGTTATAATGATTTAATAAAGTTTATCACTTTAATTCTATCTTGTTCTTTTAAATTCATGAATTTAATTTTGCTTGCTTCCGATTCGCCTCCATGCCATAAAATAGCTTCTTCAATATTTCTTGCTCGTCCGTCATGTAGTAAATTAGTATGATTATTTACAATTTCTATCAATCCAATTCCCCATAAAGGTGGTGTTCTCCATTCGTTTCCAGTTGCATCGAAATCGGGTCTATTATCTGCTAGTTGATCACCCATATCGTGTAGTAATAAATCGGTATATGGTCTAATAGTTTGGTTGGTAAGAGCAGCTATTAAATGTGTTCCTGTTTGTATTTTTGGAATATGACAAGCTGTACAATTCAACTCATTAAATAATTTTTTACCTTCTAGTATTTCTTGTTTATCGTGATTTCTTCTTCCAGGTACATTAAGTGTGGAAGAGTAAATAGTAATTCTATCTAAATCAATATCCGAAATTTCTGGTTCGCCGCCATGAATAAAATTATTACAATCTACACCATCTGGGCAGTTATGGTCAGGAAATAATGAAGTTGTAAGTCCCATGTCGCCTGAGAAAGCTCCAGCAACTTGTTGTTTTACACTTGGATTATTTGCTTTCCAGCCAAACCTACCAATAGTAAAGGATTGTGTTTCCTTATTCCATACACGATTTACTTTTCCTGATATGCCATCATTATTGGCATCAAATTCATCAGAAAAACCGATTAATGTTTCATCTGGAATAGCTTCTAGTAATCCAAGACCTGGCATTTGTGGACCAACACGAGGAGAGATTTCTAAGTTTCCGTGCATTGCACCATAACCAAGATTTATAAAATGATATATTGGTTTTTGCAATATTGTTGTTTTTCCGTCAGGATAATTCATCACAATATCTGTATAAGTAATGGTAAAATCTCCTTGAGCTGTAATATTTGGTAAAGATTTTGGTTGAAATTGATCGCCATATGTTGGTTCAGGCATATTATCTCCTGTTGAGGTTGTTCCAGGGATACTTAAGCGTATTAACATGCCGTGGGCTTCTCCGTTAAATAATGGTGCTCTTCCTCGACCATCTTTAAAATGACAGCCTGAACAGGCTTTTGCATTGAAGAAAGGACCTAATCCATCTTTCACATCTACTGATGTAGTTGTAGCCTCAACCCAATTACGTCTAAATAATGCATTCCCGATGCCAAAAGAAGCATCAAATTCTCTACCTAAATTAGGAGCTTTAAAGCCAAATGCTTCTGGTGATAAATTAAAAAAGGTTGTCTCTCCACCAGAATATGCTTCTCCTTCTTCTGGATTTAAACCAATATATCCTTCATCATTTTTACAATTTATGAGTAATAATATAAATATTAAATAAAAAAAAGAATATTTGTTTACATACATTTTATAATATTTTAGAATAAAACAAAGCCAAAGTTTCTGTTTTCGTGCTGACACTAAATAGAAACTTTGGCTTTTGTTGTTATTGTGAAAAAAAACTATTTATTATAGCGTAATCCCAATAGCTACTGCTCCTGCAGTTAATTCATCACTAAAATCTTTTAATGCATCTACTGCAGTTTGAACTTTTGGTTGTTCTGCTGGCAAAACAATAGCTTGATCAAACGGCGTGTGCACCTCTTCCATTGTGGTTTCTGCTGTAACTAATAAACTTGTAATACTTGCGCCTAATGTTCCATTTTTCTCCGTAATTAAATCTTCAATTGAAGCTCCACTAATAGCACCAAATGTTCCTTTGTAAACGTTTACAACACCGTCAAGGTTTAAGCGAATATCTCTATGTGTATTATCACTAAAACATGAATG
>CAYOFS010000159.1:0-4429 GCA_964403095.1 uncultured Flavobacteriaceae bacterium
CAAAGCTATAATTGTAGCAGCAAATAATAACATACCTGCGATACTACCTGTTTTGACAAATTTTTGAAAAGGTGTAAGTAATATTTTTTTTATCATTGTTTAATTTTAAATTAGTAAGCCGCTAAAATTATAAAATAAGATATGTTATAATATATAATATTATGTTGTAAAAATAATGAAATTTTTCATAAAAATCTAAAATAAAGTTACTTTTAAAAACTTATATTTGCAATAATCAAAATCATTTTAAATGAGTCCTACGACCATACTTTTATTAATTGCTGCCTACTTTGGCGTATTAATTATAATTTCTTTTCTTACAGGGAAAAACGATAGTAATGAAACATTTTTTACGGCAAATAAACAATCGCCTTGGTATCTAGTTTCCTTTGGAATGATTGGAGCAACGCTATCTGGTGTAACCTTTATTTCTGTTCCAGGTTGGGTTGAAAAATCATCGTTTAGTTATGTGCAAATGTTATTAGGTTTTGTAGAAGGTTATATTGTAATAGCGAGAGTTTTATTACCATTATATTATCGATTAAATTTAACCTCAATTTACACGTATTTAGAACAACGATTTGGAAGTTTTTCTTATAAAACAGGAGCTACATATTTTTTGATTTCCAGAACAATTGGAGCCTCGTTTAGGTTGTTTTTGGTAGCTAATGTATTACAGTTCATAGTGTTTGATAAGTTGACTTTTTTTGGTGAGCAAGGCGTTCCGTATTGGGTTACTGTTACCATAACAATACTGTTAATTTGGCTTTATACATTTCGTTCAGGTATTAAAACTATTATTTGGACAGATACTTTACAAACCGCTTTTATGCTGATTTCGGTTGGTTTGACTATTTATTTAATTAGTTCAAAATTAAACTTGTCACTTAGTAGTTTGTTTAATACTATAACGGAAAGTTCACAATCAAAAATATTCTTTTTTGATGATTTTAAAGATGGTAAATTCTTCTATAAACAATTTCTATCAGGTGTGTTTATGGCTATTGTTATGACTGGTTTGGATCAAGACATGATGCAGAAAAACCTTACATGTAAAAATTTAAAAGATGCTCAGAAGAATATGTATTGGTTTACACTTGTTCTTTTTATTGTAAACCTATTTTTTCTATCATTAGGTGTTTTGTTAAACAAATATGCTGCTTTAAAAGGGATAGAAGCAAGTGGAGATGCATTGTTTACCAGTATTGCAATGACATCGGATTTAGGGGTTTGGGTTGCAGGATTTTTTATTTTAGGATTAATTGCAGCAGCATATTCAAGTGCCGATTCAGCTTTAACAGCTTTAACAACATCATTTAGTATCGATATTTTAGAAATAGACAAAAAACACGATAAAAAAACACAAAAAACAATAAGACAAAGGGTACATGTAATGTATTCCGTTGTGTTGATTTTAGTTGTGGTGTCGTTTAAATATTTAATTAGTGACCCAAGTGTAATTAGTTCTTTATTTAAAATAGCAGGGTTTACCTATGGACCATTACTTGGGTTATACGCTTTTGGTTTATTTACTAAATATAAGGTTAAAGATAAATTAGTACCTGTTGTGGCAATATTATCTGTTATTGCGAGTATTATATTAGATAAATACAGCACAGATATATTTAATTTTAAATTTGGATTTTTTATACTTATTGTTAACGGTCTATTTACTTTTATTGGTTTGTTTTTGATTCGTAAAAAAGATTGAATTTAAGCTAAAATCATGCTTCTTATTGTTTTTGTATGTTTGTGTGTTCATTGGGTTTAAACCCATTGAGAATATTAATTACTCCAATATGTACACTAAAAATAAAGATTTAAGAAGTCTTAGTTTGTTCTATAATTAAATTTTCTATATTCGCTAAATATGAATTTTTTTTATTAAAATAAAAATATCGTGTTTTATAAAATAGTTAAAAATAAAATCGCATAATTAAAATTTTACACAAAAGCTGAGATTTACCTAAATACTTTAAAATAATGACTAAAATTGATAAAAATTTAACTGATAGTAGAAAGGTCTATAAAAAAGACGAGTTGTTAGAAAGTAACATTTCTGATAATCCGATGGAGTTATTCCAAAAATGGTTTTTAGAAGCGCAGGAAAAAGAGTTAGGAGAAGCCAATGCGATGAATATTTCAACAATAGGATTAGATGGTTATCCAAAAAACAGAATTATTTTATTAAAACGCTTTACTTGGGAAGGATTTATCTTTTACACAAATTACGATTCAGAAAAAGGAAAAGCAATATCCAAAAACGCAAAAGTTTGCTTGTCGTTATTTTGGCAGAACTCAGAAAGACAGGTGATTATTAAAGGAGTAGCAAGTAAAATTTCGAAAAATTTATCCGATGGTTACTTTGAATCAAGACCAGGCGGAAGTAAAATTGGTGCTTGGGCTTCCGATCAAAGTACGGTGATAGAATCTCGAAAAAAATTAGATGAACAGCTAAAAAATTTCGAAAAAAAATTTAAAAATAAAGAAATTAAACGACCAGAAAATTGGGGTGGATATTTAATAAAGCCACAAGAAATAGAGTTTTGGCAAGGCAGACCTAATAGAATGCATGACAGAATTAGATTTAGATTACAAAAAGATTATAATTGGCTTATAGAGCGTTTACAACCTTAGTAATATTACAAGTATTAATAATAGGGTCTTCTTTTTCACAATCCGTTGCTACTGTATAACCTAATTTTGCAATGATGTTTAAATCATACTCAGCCGATTCTCCTTTAGTTGTAAGGTAATCTCCTATAACTATAGAATTAGAGCCTGCTTCAAACATGTCCTTTTCAAAGCCCTTAAATAAAAACTCTCTACCACCAGCAATCATTAACATTGTTTCGTTTCCTAAAATACTCCTAGTATATTTAATCATATCTAAAGCTTCTTGACGCACAATATTTCGTTCCCTTATAGGAAGTGCAACATTAGGAATGAAAAAATTTAAAGGTACCGATTCTGGTTTTAATGTAGCAATTGCTTTTATTAACTCCTCTCGGTCATGTAAATTTTCTCCCATTCCCATAACACCACCTGTACATATTTGCATACCCGCTTCTCTAGCATTTACACAAGTTTGATACCTGTCTTCCCAAGTATGAGTTGTACAGATTGTTTTGTAAAAATCTTTTGAGCTTTCCAAATTGTGGTTGTAACTATCAACGCCATGTTTTTTTAGAAATTTAAGTTGCTCTATAGTTGCTAAACCATTACTACCAATAATATTAATATCTTTCACCTCTTTTTTTATAGCCGAAGCCAAACGTGCGATAAAATCAACGCTTTTATTATTTAAGCCTCTTTGTGCCGTTACTAAACAATAACCTATTGCGCCATTTTGTTTTGCAATCTTAGCCTCTCGAACAACCTTATGTATAGCTTTAAATTTATACCTCTCTACATCCGCATGATATCTAATGCTTTGAGAACAAAATTTACAATCCTCACCACAAATACCACTCATGATATTGTTTATTGCGCATAAGTATATTTTTTTATTGTTTGGTGTGTTTTGCATTTTGATAACTTTATAAAAAATGTATTAGTTAATAATTTGACTAAGTATTTAAAAGCAAATCTAAGTAATTTTTTTTTCATGGTTAATTTAAAATCAGTTATTTTTGTAATATGAATTTTTCATCAAAACTTTTAGAAAACGCTGTAAACGAAATTGCTCAATTACCAGGTATAGGCAAACGTTCGGCTTTACGATTGGCTTTACATTTGTTAAAACAGCCTAAAGAACGAACATCATATTTGACCGAAGCCTTAAATTCGTTTAGAAATAACATAAAACATTGTAACAATTGTCATAATATATCCGATATCGATACTTGTGAGATTTGCGCAAACCATAATAGAATAAAAGACGTTATTTGTGTTGTCGAAGATATACGAGATGTAATGGCTATTGAAAATACGGCGCAATTTAAAGGTTTGTATCACGTTTTAGGAGGTAAAATATCTCCAATGGAAGGCATTGGTCCTCATAATTTAACTATTGAAAGCTTAATAAATAAAGTTAAGAACAATGAAGTAAACGAAATTATTTTCGCTTTAAGTTCCACAATGGAAGGTGATACGACAAATTTTTATATTTTTAAGCAATTAGAAAAATTCGACATAAAACTTTCAACAATTGCAAGAGGAATTGCCGTTGGCGATGAAATTGAATATGCCGATGAAATTACTTTAGGACGAAGTATCCTAAACCGAATACCTTATGAAAATAGCTTGAAACTTTAAAGCTTTTTCAAGGAAGAAATAGTATCTAAAAATGACTAAAGAACAAAAAATTGACATATCCATTATCATAGTAAACTACAATGTTCGTTATTTTTTAGAACAATGTTTGCAAAGTGTCTTTGATGGATGTACAGGTGTTTTATCCGAAGTAATTGTAGTGGATAATAATTCA
>CAYOFS010000160.1:0-4391 GCA_964403095.1 uncultured Flavobacteriaceae bacterium
TTTTATCAGACTTTTTCACGCTCAAAATTGGAGTAGAGTAGTACTTGATTTTTTTATTGGAATATGGCTTAGAACAGATAAACTTCCGCTTTTATAATTATATCGATTTGGCTTTCTATCACACGAATTATAAAATTATCACTAATTGTTTTATTGTCTATTTTATTATTGCCAACTTTAGTATATATGACGTTTGACCAAAGGAAGCATGTACTTATATATGGTGTTGTAAAGTTGGATTTAATTATATAAATATCAAGTAAAGATAATAACTTTTTATAACTTAGCCTCAACTTTTATATGTGAGCCATTATAAGTTGTTAGGTAATATTTTTTTTGCAGTATTAAAATTATTTTTACTACAAATTTAATGGAATTAAAAATAGTATTCCAAAAAAAGAGTCTGTATAATCAGAACTACTTTTTTCTAAAATAAATTGTAATTGGAACACCTGTGAAATTATAAATTTCTCTCATTTTATTTTCAAGATATCGCTTATATGGATCTTTTACATATTGAGGTAAATTAGCGAAAAATGCAAATTGTGGTGTTGGTGTTGGTAATTGCATGCAATATTTAATTTTCACGAATTTACCTTTAAGTGCTGGCGGAGGATAACTCTCAATTATTGGTAGCATTGTTTCATTAAATTTACTAGTGGCAATTTTAATTTTTCTATTATTAAATACCTCTACAGAAGTTTCTAAGGCTTTTAGCAAACGTTGTTTATTTAAGGCAGATATAAATACAATAGGAACATCTCTAAAAGGAGCAGTTTCTCTACGTATTTCTTCCTCAAAAGCTTTAGCTGTTTTAGTATTTTTCTCTATTAAATCCCACTTATTAACTAAGATTACAATTCCTTTACGATTTTTTTGAGCTAGCCAAAAAATATTTTGATCTTGTCCTTGAAAACCACGAGTAGCATCAATAATTAGAATAACAACATCGGAATATTCAATAGAGCGTACTGCACGCATAACAGAATAAAATTCAATATTTTCTTTTACTTTAGATTTTTTTCTAATTCCAGCAGTGTCAATTAAATTAAAATCAAATCCAAACTTATTAAATTTAGTATCAATTGAATCTCGTGTTGTTCCTGCAATATCGGTTACAATATTTCGGTCTTTGCCAATTAAAGCATTGATAAAAGAAGATTTTCCTGCATTTGGTCTTCCAACTACAGCAAATCTTGGTAATTCACTTTCCTCTTCTTCTTCAGGTTCTGGCATTTTTGCAACAAGTGCATCTAAAATTTCTCCAGTTCCACTACCATTTATAGCAGATAAAGAGAAATACTCACCCAATCCTAAGGAATAAAATTCAGGCGCATCAGCTTCACGCATAGCATTATCAACTTTATTCACAATTAAATAAACTGGCTTTTTTTGTCGTCTTAATAGATTAGCAACTTCATCATCGGTTGGTGTAATTCCAGTTGTAACATCAACTATAAATAGAATAAAATCGGCTTCCTCAATAGCTAATTTTACTTGTTTGCGTATTTCTGATTCAAAAATATCACTAGATCCTTTTACATAACCACCAGTATCAATTAAAGAAAATGGCTTTCCGTTCCATTCACTTTTTCCATAATGTCTATCACGCGTAACACCACTTGTATCATCTACAATGGCTTGTCTTTTTTGAATTAACCTATTAAATAAGGTGGATTTTCCTACGTTTGGTCTTCCTACTATGGCAACAATACTATTCATTTTAGTTTAAATTTGGCAGCAAAGATACTTATTATAAATTCTAAAAAAGAAATTATCATTGTAATAATAATTTTAAAAAAATATTTTATAACTTGTCCCAAATAAATTATAATAATATGAGGTGGTTTAAAATGTTCGTTAAAATTTTAGCTATAATAGTTTTACTAGTGATAATTAGTGCATTTTTCTATTGGAATCATTCAAAACCAACTTACAAAGGAGAAATAAAATTAAAACATGTTCAAGAGCAGGTAGATGTTTTTTATGATAGTATAGGTGTTCCGCATATTTATGCAAAAAATCAGAAAGATGCTTATGTTGCATTAGGTTATGTACACGCTCAAGATAGGTTATGGCAAATGGAATTGGTGCGTAGAATAGGAGCAGGACGTTTATCCGAAATTTTAGGAAAAGATTTAATTGAGGTAGATAAATTTTTTCTAACTATGGGAATTGATATTACTACAGATAAAGCAATTAAAGAAATAGATAAAAACTCACAACCATACCTTTTAACTCAAGCGTATTTAAACGGAATTAATCAATTTATTGACGAAGGTCCAACTCCTATTGAATACACTTTAATAGGTGTAAAAAAAGAACATTTTACAATAAAAGATGTTTATAATGTTTTTGGTTATATGAGTTTCAGTTTTGCCATGGCGCATACAACAGACCCATTTATTAGTAAATTGAAAGAGCGTTTAGATCAAATATATATTGATGAGTTAAGTTTAGATTCTGATAATGAAACAACTAAAATTCCCGTATATAATTTAGAATCAAAATCACCAAGTAATTTTATTTCTAAAATTGATAATATTATGGATAAATTACCTATTTCACCATTTGTAGGTAGTAATGCTTGGGTTGTAGGTTCAGAGAAAACAGCTAGTGGAAAAGTTATTTTTTGCAACGATCCACATATTGAATATTCACAACCGGCAGTTTGGTATCAAGCACATGTTGTTTGTCCTGATTTTGAATTGTATGGTTTTAATTTAGCCTTAACGCCATTTCCGCTTTTAGCTCATAACAGGCAATACGCATACGGTTTAACTATGTTTGAAAATGATGATATTGATTTTTATGCTGTTGATATTGATTCGGTTAATAAAAATAAATATAGTTTTGGAGGAAAACTTAAATCTTTTAGGAATTTATTAAAAATAATAAAAGTAAAAGACGAAGAAGATATTTTTTTAAATGTAAAAACTACTATTCATGGTCCAGTAATGAATGATTTTATTGGTTTTAAAGACAGCGAAAAAGCCATTGCTATGAATTGGATTTATACGGACTATAAAGAAAATACAATACTAGAGGCAACATACGAAATTTCACACGCTAAAGGTTTAGAAGATTTTAAAAAAGGAGTTTCTAAAATAATAGCTCCTGGTCTAAATGTTATGTATGGCGATTCTGATGATAATATTGCTTGGTTTGCATCGGCAAAATTATATAAACATACTAATAAAGTAAACACTAAATCTATTTTAAATGGTTCAAATAATATAGATAATAAAATAACATATATAGAATTTAAAGAGAATCCACAAGCAATTAATCCGCCATGGAATTACGTATATTCTGCAAACAATCAACCTGGAAAAATATTAGATTCGATTCTTTATCCTGGGTATTATTTACCAGAAGATAGAGCAAAACGAATCACCGATGTGTTAAATGGCTTAACAAATATTTCTACTAAAGAAATGAAAGGTTTAATAACAGATGTAACATCTGCAAAAGCACCAGAATTAATAAAGATTATAGTTGATAATATAGATAAAAATAATTTGAATAATAATGAAAGTATTGCGTTAAAGACATTGAAAATATGGAATGGAGCATTTAATTTAAAAGATGTAGCTCCTACTATTTATACTAAATTCAAATATAATTATTTAAAAAATGTTTTTGCTGATGAACTTGGAGAAGAAGGTTTTGAGAAATTTCTTCATACATTTCTTTATAAAAAACAGTATAACAAGCAATTAACAGTTGATTTTTCAATTTGGAACGATGATATTTCAACTGATTTAGTTACAGAAAATAAAAAACAAATAATTACAAAATCGTTTAAAGAGACTGTTTCTCAATTAGAAAAACAACATGGAAAAATGATTTATAATTGGACTTGGAATAAAGTTCATACTGTAGAACATGAGCATCCAATTGGTAAAAAAGTAGCGTTTTTAAGAAAATATTTTAATGTAGGTCCATTTGAAATTAATGGTTCAAATGAAGTCTTAAATAATCAAATATTTGACATTAATGAAAGTGGTGTTTATAAAGTTAAAGCAGGACCATCAACAAGAAGAATAATCGATTTTAATGATGTAGAAAGTAGTTTGGCAATAATTCCAACAGGACAATCAGGCAGCCCTTTTAGTAAACATTATAAAGATCAAGCACAAAAATTTATTAAAGGAGAATTTTTTACAATGCTAATTAACAAAGAAGCAATTATTAAGCATAATGATAAGTTAATTTTTAAGCCTGAGTAATTTGTGAGCCCATGCAGCTTATATTATTCACGTTATTGTATTTATATTACTCGTAACTTGACAATAATACCTATTTAATTTCAAAATACGCTAAATGAATTTAAAATATTTTTGGTTCTACTGCAAATTTAGTGGAAAACCTTAGTTTTAATATCATAT
>CAYOFS010000161.1:0-4345 GCA_964403095.1 uncultured Flavobacteriaceae bacterium
AAATATGATATTAAAACTAAGGTTTTCCACTAAATTTGCAGTAGAACCAAATAAAATAAACAGTAAAACTGTAAATAAACTATTGTCAAATTCACAATATCACTTTGAATTTTTAATAATTTACAAATAATTACTCAAATTATTTGTAAATTATAACAAGTAACTCTTTAGTGGATTTGTATCTTTGCAAAAAGAAAATTTTAAGAGTCGTCTTTAGTTTTTTTTGCTAAAAATCATAAAACATCATGTCAAAACAAAAAATAATTTACACAAAAACGGATGAAGCGCCATCATTAGCAACTCGTTCATTCTTACCAATTATTCAGGCTTTTACGGCTACATCTGGAATTGTATTTGAAACGAAAGATATTTCGTTGTCATCTAGAATTTTAGCAGTTTTAAATGACTATCTGCCAAAAGAACAACAAGTAAATGATGCTTTGGCTGAATTAGGAGTTTTAGCAAAGTCAGCAAATGCGAATATTATAAAGTTACCAAACATTTCGGCTTCTGTACCTCAATTAAAATCAGCCATAAAAGAATTGCAAAATAAAGGTTTTACAATTCCTAATTATCCTGAAGAAATTAAAACAGATGAAGATAAAAAAGTGGCAGCTTTGTATAGTAAAGCAAAGGGATCTGCTGTAAATCCTGTTTTACGTGAAGGAAATTCTGATCGTAGAGCACCAAAAGCAGTAAAGAATTATGCTCGGAAAAACCCACATAGTATGGGTGTTTGGAGCGCCGATTCAAAAACTCATGTTGCAACAATGAGCGAAGGTGATTTCTTTCATAATGAAAAGTCAATTACCTTTGATAAAGCAACTAATATCCGTGTTGAATTTGTAGATGCTCATGGCAATAAAACGATATTAAAAGAGAATTTACCTATAATTGATGGTGAAATTATTGATGCAACAGTAATGAGTAAAAGAGCTTTACTTAATTTTTTAGAATCAGAAATTTCTGACGCTAAAGATAAAGGTGTTTTGTTATCATTACATATGAAAGCGACTATGATGAAAGTGAGTGATCCAATTATTTTTGGTCATGCTGTGAAAACATTTTTTAAAGAATTATTTAAAAAGCATCAAGAAATTTTTGACGAAATAGGTGTAAACGTTAATAACGGATTTGGTAATTTATTGAGTAAGATACAAGAATTACCTAATAATAAACGGAAAGAAATTGAAAATGACATAGAGGTTTCATTTAATAAAAGGGCTGATTTAGCTATGGTTAATTCCGATAAAGGAATAACAAATTTACATGTCCCAAGTGATGTGATTATTGATGCCTCTATGCCTGCAATGATTAGAACTTCTGGACAGATGTGGAATAAAGAAGGTAAGCAGCAAGATACAAAAGCTATAATTCCTGATAGTAGTTATGCAAGTATTTATACGGCAACTATAGATTTTTGTAAAGAAAACGGAGCTTTTGATCCAACTACTATGGGTACAGTTCCAAATGTAGGTTTAATGGCTCAAAAGGCAGAAGAATATGGTTCGCATGATAAAACTTTTGAAATAAAAACGACAGGAAAAGTATATGTAATTGATGAAAATGATGATATTTTAATAGTACATCATGTTGAAGAAGGTGATATTTGGCGTATGTGTCAAGCAAAAGATTTACCAATTCAAGATTGGATTAAACTAGCTGTAACTCGTGCAAAAGCAACACAAACACCTGCTGTTTTTTGGTTAGATAAAAATAGGGCGCATGATTTTGAAATTATTAAAAAAGTAAATAAATATCTGGCTGATTATGATATTTCAGGTTTGGATATTCAAATTTTAGACCCATACGAGGCAACACAATTCACCTTAAAAAGAATTAAAAAAGGCGAAGATACTATATCGGTAACAGGTAATGTTTTACGTGATTATTTAACCGATTTATTTCCGATTTTAGAACTAGGAACATCAGCAAAAATGCTATCTATTGTTCCTTTAATGAATGGTGGCGGATTGTTTGAAACTGGTGCTGGTGGTTCTGCGCCAAAACATGTGCAGCAGTTTGTAGAAGAAGGTCATTTACGTTGGGATTCACTTGGTGAATTTTTAGCTTTGGAAGTGTCTTTAGAACATTTAGCTGAAAAATTTGACAATAAAAAAGCGCTAATTTTAGCAAATGCTTTGGGCGATGCATCGGATAAATATTTAGAGAATAAAAAATCTCCTTCAAGAAAAGTAAACGAATTGGACAATAGAGGTTCTCATTTTTATGTAGCATTATATTGGGCTCAATCTTTAGCAAATCAAGATGAAGATAGCGAATTAAAAGCCATATTTTCAAAAGTTGCATCTGAATTAAAAACAAACGAAGATACAATTAACAAAGAACTAATAGCAGCGCAAGGAAACCCTCAAGATATTGGAGGTTATTATGTAATTGACGAAAATAAAATAAGTACTGCTATGCGACCTAGTATAACCCTGAATAAGATTATAGATAGTTTGTCATAAATACCCAACGGTTTGATTTTCAGGTTACACAATGAAGTGTGTTTTTGCATTTAATGCTCTAAAAACTTTCAATATCGTTTCAAATCTTGCATCATTTTGGTTGTTTTCAATTTTTTTGATATTGGTACTTTTTTAATGATTTTACCTAATATGTCAAGTCGTTTTTCAAATTTGTTCCTTTTTTGAGTGTTTTAGACCAGCCTTTACAAAATCAACAAATAAAGGATGAGGATTTAAAACGGTACTTTTATATTCTGGATGATACTGCACGCCTACAAACCATAGGTGGTTTTTAATTTCTACAATTTCTATCAAACCTGTTTTTGGGTTAGTTCCTGTAGCAACCATTCCTGCATTGGTTATTTGTTCTAAGTAATCATTATTAAATTCATACCTGTGCCTATGTCGTTCATTAATTAAGTTGCTTTTATAAATATCAAAAACCTTAGAGCCTTTTTCTAATTTACAATCCCACGCACCTAAACGCATTGTTCCTCCTTTATTGGTGATTTCTTTTTGCTCTTCCATTAAATTAATAACTGGATGAGCTGTTTTAGTATTCATTTCGGTTGAATTTGCATCAGTAAGTTTCAAAACATTTCTTGAAAATTCGATAACTGCCATTTGCATACCTAAGCAAATTCCTAAAAAAGGAATATTGTTTTCTCTTGCATGTCTTACAGATTCAATTTTCCCTTCAATACCTCGTTCTCCAAAACCTGGAGCAACTAAAATACCATTTAAACCATTTAATTTTTCAGGAACATTATCAATTGTTAAACTTTCGGAATGTATCCATCTAATTTTCACCTTTACTTCGTTTGCTGCGCCTGCATGAATAAAAGCCTCTGTTATAGACTTGTATGCGTCATGTAATTCAACATACTTTCCAATTAGTCCGATTTCAATAGTGTTTTTTGGATTTTTATGTCTGTTTACAAAATTATTCCAAGCAATTAGTTCAGGTTTTTTGTCCGTTGAAAGCGCAAGTTTTTTAAGAACTACTACATCAAGACTTTCGTTTAACATTAAATTAGGCACATCGTAAATGGTTTCAGCATCAATAGATTCTATAATAGATTCTTGTTTAACATTGCAAAATAAAGCTAATTTTCGTTTAATACTTTCGTTTAAATGATGTTCAGTTCTGCACACTAAAACATCTGGGGAAACACCACTTTGCATTAGCATTTTAACAGAATGTTGCGTGGGTTTGGTTTTTAATTCTCCTGCCGCAGCTAAATAAGGCACTAAAGTTAAATGAATAACTAAGGCTTTTTCACCGCCTAATTCCCATTTTAATTGACGTACAGCTTCAATATATGGTAATGATTCAATATCACCAACTGTTCCGCCAATTTCTGTAATGACAATATCATATTTGCCAGTTTTACCTAAAAGTTTAATACGTCTTTTAATTTCATCGGTAATATGAGGGATTACCTGTACTGTTTTGCCTAAAAATTCACCTTTACGTTCTTTGTTAATTACTGATTGATAGATTCTACCAGTAGTAACATTGTTTGCTTGAGAGGTTGGCGTGTTTAAAAAACGTTCATAATGACCTAAATCTAAATCAGTTTCAGCTCCATCATCAGTAACGAAACATTCTCCATGTTCATATGGATTTAAAGTTCCTGGATCAATATTTATATATGGATCTAATTTTTGGATACTAACAGTATAGCCTCTTTCTTGTAGTAATATTGCTAAAGATGCTGCTATTATTCCTTTTCCAAGGGAAGATGTAACTCCTCCAGTTACAAAAATATATTTGGTATTTGACATTATGCTTAGGTTTTGGCAAAATTACAAACTCTTGATAAGATTAGAAAATTTAAAAAATAAAATTTCAATTATTTTTTAAATTTTAA
>CAYOFS010000162.1:0-4261 GCA_964403095.1 uncultured Flavobacteriaceae bacterium
TGTTTTTTTGTAGGTATTATTTACCATTACTGGAATATCTCCATAGTAAACTAAAGGGTTTGATGTTTTAATCAATCCACTTACAATTTTATCACTCCATTTATTCCCTATTCTTGTTTTTAGAAAATATAATGCGTCTTTTGAATTGTTGAACCTCCTGTTTTTACTAATATTAACCGTTGAGGTTAATAAGGTTAAATCTGCGGGGTTATTTACACAACTGTAATGTTTTACTTGTTTAAACGGTTTTGATACGATATAATCGTATTTTTGAACGATATGTGCCATTATTTTACTTGTTAAGTTTAATAATTGCACTTTCCACCTCTTTACGTTTATAGTAAATTCGAGTTCCACCAATTCCGTAACTTATTAAAGTTCCGTTTTTAGTCCAGTTGTGTACTGTACTCAAATTTATTTTTAATAAATCTGCTACTTCTGAACGTGTTAAAAATTCAGTTGGTTTTTTTGGTTGTAGATGTTTTTTTAAATCCTCTATTTGTTTTTTTAATTCCGTTAATGGATTAATGATTTCTTGAGGTTCTAAATTGTGTAATTGTGTAATATTTGTTTGCATAACTTTGGGTTTTAATTGTTATGCAGCAAATAGACATTAGGTTTTTATTAGGTTTTCCCTAATAAGTGGTAAAAGTAGGTTTATTTTGGTGGATTAAATCCTATTGAAATAAGTTTTTGATTTATTTTAGTTACTGACTTTTCCTTTTTTAAAGGATTGTTTTTTTGATTTACCTTTGGATTATTAATAGGGTTAATATAAGATTGTAAAGTCCCGGGGTCAATTCCAGTTACTCCACTTAAAGCACTCGCCAATGCATTAGTAGATAGGTCAAAAGGCTGTTTTTCTTTTAAAAAATCTAATATTCCTAATTGATTAAGCATTATTATTTTCTCTGTTCCTTTACTATCACTAAAATCAATTGTCTTTTCATTTTCAATTATTTTTTCTTTTGGTTTTAAACTTTTTAAAGTTAGTTCAATTTCAACAATAATAAATTCTATTAAAGGTAAAACTCTATTTTCAATTATACTTTTTATTGAAAATTCTAAAAAACTATCATCATCATCAATTACGTTTTTAACCTCTATCTTGTTGGCTATTTTTTGACTGTCTTTAAATAAAAACCTTATCCAATTCAATTTATTATTTAGCAATTCTAAATTTATGATTGAAGAAGTTATTCCTTTTACAATTTCAGCCTTGTTGGTATACTTAATAAAGTAATCTTTAAAATAAAGTTCTAAATCATCATAATTTTTAATATCATTTCTAAACCTAAATATATTAATTAAATCATTTGTGTCTTGAATAAAGCAATTAAGATTATAAAAAAGGGTATCAGTATTGTTATTCATAACTATTTTAATAAAGATGATTTTAAGATATTTTTTATTAACGTGGTAAATATTTTCTATTTTTTTCCACGTACTGTTTAACGTAGTAAGTTTTTATTGTTTTTTTTCCACGTTAAAACAACGAAGTAAAATTTTGTTAGTTTTTTTCGTTGTCATTAACTAACACTTTAATTAAATTAGTATTAATGTAATAGTTTGATTTTCCTGCTTTTGTTTTTTCTAACAACCCTATTTTAGTAATTGCATCTAAATAGTTTAATGCAGTTCTTTTACTTATTTGTAGTTCCATTTCTAAAAAATCTGTTTTCGTATAAGGATTGCTAAACAAAACGTTTAATATATCTTGACTGTAAATTTTAGGTAATTCTGTTCTTAATTTAATTTTATATTCTTGCATTAATTCTTTAATATTGGTAATTAAAGTAATGGTTTTCTTTGCTGTAACCTCAACACTTTTTAAGAAATACAAAATCAAACTTTCCCAGTCGTTTTTTAATCGTGCATTTTGTAGTACGGTGTAATAATCTGCTTTGTTTTGCGTGATGTATCTACTTAAATACAGAATTGGAATATCTAATAAACCTTGCTGTACTAAATACAAAATATTTACTATTCTGCCTGTTCTACCGTTACCGTCATAAAAAGGGTGTATGCTTTCAAATTGGTAATGAATTACCGCCATTTTTATTAAACTATCTAAATCTGAAAAATTAGTATCATTAATATATTTTTCAAGATTTGCCATTAAGTCTAAAATTTCCTCTTTTTGTTGAGGTGGTGTATAAACTACTTTGCCTTGTGAGTTAATTAGTCTTGTTCCTGCTTGGGTTCTAAATCCTGCATTATTTTCTAATAACTGTTTTTGAATTTGTAAGATGTGTTTGTTTAATAGTAGTTTTTCTTTCCGTACTATTTTAAATCCTAATTTTAAACCACGTGCATAGTTATAGACTTCTTTTGCTGATTGACTTTTACTTTCAATTAAAATATTCTCTTTGTATAAATCATCGTGCGTAGTTACAATATTTTCAATTTCAGAACTATCTTTTGCCTCTTGCAATGTCAAAGTATCAATTAAAATATTTTCGTTAGGTATTGTCTTTGCTGTTCCTTTTAATTCTGCTAAATACCGATGTGCTTTAGATAACTGTTTAAATATCTTTATCGTTTCTAATTCTGCATTTGGCGGTAATAGTGGAAGTTTAAAATCCATATTCTTTTTATTGATTGATTGCGTTTATACTTATTACGGTACTTTTTTTATAAAACTCTACTGTGTTTTATTTACTGCTATCACAATTTGTGATACCCTTTATTTATTGATTAACTACTTTGTCTTTTACTACTCTTAAATTGGTTTGTTTTTTTGCTTTTTCAGTTTGCTTTAAATAATACTCTGCTATCTGTTGGGCGTGGTCTATTCCAGTTTTACCGATATAATTTAAAAAGGTTTTTTCTGTGGCGTGTCCAGTAATAGACATTATTAAAGGTGTTGGCATTTGTCCGTAATTATTAGATGCAAATGTACGTCTTAAATCGTGTGAGGTTATTAATTCGTGCTTTGGATATTTGCCTAATACTCTCCTTTTTACTTCTGTTACATATTTGTAGCCCTCTGTAATAGTGTCAATCCCTGCAATTCTGCAAACGTCTTTTAGGTGTTTGTTAAATTTCTGAATACTAATTTTATAAGGAAAACCATATTGCAAAAGTGTTTCCATTTGTGGCGAAAATGGTATAACTACATTTTTGTTTCCTTTTTGCTGTGTTAGTTCAATTAGTTTTAAATTACTCCTGTACGTTATATTATTCTCGTTGAGGCTTAACAAATCGTTGCCACGTTGTCCAATCATTGCACCTAATAATAACCATTTTTTAGTATTGATTAAAGCATCACGTTTAAACTCGGTTTGTTCTATTTGTTCAAGTTCCGTTTCTGTTAAATAAATAATATAGTCATTTTTTGTTTTAATTCCAGTAACGTTTTTTAATTGTGTACTGGTTTCTATACCTCTTAATTGTGCATCTAAACAAACGGTTTTTATATCTGATAATTTCTTTTGAGTATTACCATTGTTATAATTTTGTTTTTGCATAAACTCCAAAAATGAAGAAACAAATTTTAAATCAATATCTTTTACTTTTAAGATTGTTTTCTTTTTGACTTGGTATCTTTCAATGATTAATTTTAAACCTTTGTAGGCGTTTATTCTGCTAACCGATAAACCAACACCACCTTTACCATTTTTACGAGTAGATGCTGTGTCAATTATCCTTTGTATGCTATCTATTAATAAATTGCTTTGTGTTCCTATTTCTTGAACACGATTAAAATACAAATCTATTCTATAACTTAACCAATCGCCATTTATTTCTGTTCCGTTACTATTTGCATCGTTGAGGTTTTGAAGTATAATATTGGTTAAATTTCTTAAATTAGATGTTAGATTTTTATTTGTAGGGTTGTTTTGTTTTGGTAATCCAGTTTTACCACTCCAATCTTTAGGATTGATATTTAAACCTGTTTTTCGTTTTAAATCAAAACCTCGTTTAATTGATAAACGCAAATAAATTGGTGCGTTTTCTGATTTACTTTGTAGTTGCAATTTTATTGATGCCATATCTTAAACATTTGAACAATGCAAAAATACAAATAAAAAATAAGTTAGACAGCATTTAGACAACATTTAGACAACATTATTAAATACTATACTATTTTATACAATTACTCATAAGTACTAATTATAAAAGGATTGTATTGTGTTTATTGACCTTACTCAATGTTTTAAGGGGTTTCAACTTCGGTTAAAATATGGGGTTTGCGTTCCCGTATCGAGTACAAAAAACCCTCATAATCTTTTGATTATGAGGGTTTTGTATTTTTATA
>CAYOFS010000163.1:0-4243 GCA_964403095.1 uncultured Flavobacteriaceae bacterium
ATCGTCAAACGCAAGATATGGTTTTCTACAAATCCATGTAGAAATTGCTGCAGTAGCACCAAAACAAACAACTAAATCAATATTATTTTTTTTAATAAATGGAATTATTTTATAGTCTCGGTATAATTGTGAGACAATTTTTTTTATAAAGCCATTTTTATGATTACCAACCTTAGTTATTCTAAATTGATTTAATTCATATCTTAAAATTTTTTCTAGTTTTCCTCTACCTCTAAATATAATATTAATTTTATGACCATCTCTCTTTAAAATTAACATCGTATTTTTAAAAAAATTTATATCAACAGGATGATTAATATCAAATAGTATATTCATTATTTTTTCTTTAATAAGCTTAATCCAAATACACCAATCTTATATTTCAATGGTTTTAATACCTTTAAATATCTTCCATATTCTACAAGTTCACCACCAAATTGAGATTTAAATTTCCTAACACCATAATCTACACCTTTAATACCTGCTCCCATAAAGTCAAAAGATTGTTTGTTATTTAATATTCCATACTTCATTACTGCCCAAGCTGCTAAAGTACTAGGGAATTGATGTTTGTATTCTCTATCTAAGCCTCCTCTAAACCAATCATAAACATTTTTTTTGTCATGTAATAAAAATGCTCCTCCAATAATTTTATTTTCAAATTTTAAAGCAACAACATTGGCGAAATTATTTTCACACAACGATTCAAAGAACTCAATTGAAGCTAAAGGTTTTTTTACTTTTTCTACATATATTTTATGAATAACATTATAAACACCATTTATATTTTCTTTACTATTTTCATATGAAACTTCTACGCCTTCTCTTAAACTTCTTCTTATTTGCCTTCTTTTTTCAGAAGTAAATAACTTAAACGTTTCTTCTTCTGAAGTGAGTTTAATAACGTAATCTTGATAAGGAATGTAATCCCATTTATTATCACAAAAAATATCATTAAATTTATCATAACATGATAAATTTCGTATTTCAACATAAATAGCTTTAGTCGATAATTTTTTCTTAATTTTATTTAAAAAATAGTTAGCTATTATATCCTGATAATTTACTGATTTGATAATTATTCCTCCATATACAATAGCTCTTTTTGTTAAGGAACTAATTGGCCAAAAACCAGTCTGATGAATAACTCCTGAACAAATTGCAAGTAGTTCTCCTTGAGGTGATTTTATAGAATACACAAAAGGTTTTGCTCCTTTTTGCTCTTCCCAAAACTTATACATTTCTTGTGATTGAAATATATTTCCATTTTCAGATTCATCATTAAGTTTCTCCCATTCTTTAACATCAATTTTATTTAAATCTTCATTAAATATAAAGTCATCTAGATTCATTTCTAATTCTTTGTTTATTTCTTTTTCTAACAAATTTATTTTCTTAAGCTGTTACATTATTATATTAAATATAATTTTAAAATATGATATAATTCTCCTACTATATTGATTATTTGGCAATATAGTATAATTCATATATTTCTTTAAAACTACAGTTGGTATTTGTATTTTTTCTTTCTAAGAAAATTTAATTGAAGATTGAATTGGTGTATAAAAAAAGAAGGGATTAAAATTAATAAAGCCAAAAGTTTACTTTTTATACTTTCTAACTTTTTCACAACCTGATATACAGGCACTTTTCCTTTAAATGCTGAAATCCAAAGAAACACATAAGTATGATAAAATTCATTTCTTGATATGTTTTTTTTAACTTTTGGGAATACAAAATTTATTCTCCATAATGTATAGAAATTTTTCATATTCATAAAATCAACTGATTGATTTTTTTCTTTCATTATTTGATTACCTGAATCTTGAAAATAAGTTCTTAATGGTTCATTAAGAAATACTGTTTTATAGTTAAACCCAATTTGTTCCCAAACATAACCATCTGGAAAGTATTTAACATTAAAATTAGTTGGAAAAGGGTATTTCTTTAATACATCCACTCTAATACAACCCCATTTTTCTCCACCAATTTTATGCTTGTATACAATTTCTTTAAAGGTAGAAACACCTTCATCAAAAGGAAATTTTTCCCCAATTATTTCGCCTTCTTCATCTTTACATAACATCGTTATACCAGAAACTTCATCCCCTTTATATTTCGCCCAAATTTCACTCATCCTTTCTATCAAATTTGATTCAAAAGTATCATCAGAATCTGCTGGAAACAGTAGCTCACCTTCAGCTAAATCTAAAACTCTATTAAAAGCTTTATATTTACCCATATTTACTTGAGTATAGATTCTTACTGTAAAATCAGCTTTAGACTTATACTCTTCTAATAGCGGTAATATATTATCTTCAGAACCATTATCGATTAATATCCATTCGAAATTTTTATTGGTTTGGCTTATTAAACTTTCCCAGACTCTATGAATCGTATGTTTTCTATTGTATATTGGTGTGAAAATTGTAAAAAAGGTTTGTTCCATATTCTCAGGTTTCTCAATAGCTAAATCAGACCTTGACATTCTTCTCTGGTCAATTAATTTATCTTTAGTTGTTTTTTTACTATCAGACAAAACTGATATATTTACAAGGGGTTGATTTTTCATTGCATTATTTTTATTAATATCTATTTTTCTTTACTTGCCCTATTTATAAACGTAATTTTCATTAATTAATTGTAAAAAAACAAAAACTTAAGTTGTGTACTTTTAATATTCAAATATCCTTTTTATTTTAAGAAAATTTTGTTAAATAAATTATATTTTATAATCTAGTTATCAACAACTAAGGACCAATTCGGCTTCATTTTTATTTATTTTATTCAATTATTTTTTCAGCGAATTATTATACAGTTGAAAAAATTCCTCAATCATTATATCAATTGAGAAATGATTTTCAATTCGTTCTCTTCCTTTTCGTCCCATTTCCTCTGCAATATCTGGGTTTTCTAATAAATATTCTATTTTTTTAGCCATGTCAACAGCGTCTTTTGGTTCAACCAATAATCCCGTTTCATTATCAATAATCAATTCAGGGGTCCCTCCTCCATTTGTAGCGACAGCTGGTTTTTTAAATACCATATATTCCATAATAGAATTAGAAATTCCTTCACCATGATAGTCCATATTACTTGACAGTACACCAATACTAAATATATTTACAATTGAGTCTACATCGTGTTGTTTACCAACAAATCTAAAATTAGCTTTATATTTATCATCTACACTATTTTTGATAGCCTCTAAATTAGGCCCATCTCCAATAGCTACAAAAGTTACATCCTTTCTGTTTTTTAAAATTAACTGTCCTGCATTTACAAAAGTTGAATAATCTTTTCTAATATAAAAACCGCCTGACATTCCTACAACATATTTAGTAGTAATATCAAATTTATCTCTAATAATATCTTCAGATACTTTAACTTTCTTTCTATTAAAGTCAAATCCATTATAAATACATTTTCTTTTGTTTTTTGGTACTCTAAAAGATTCTAATCCTGCTTTACAATTAGCCAAAATCACATCACTAAATGGATATGATATATAATTATATATAAATCTTTTTGAAAAAGTTTTAAGTAATTTTTTAGGTGGTGCAGTTGAAATCATAGAATTTAAAAAAGGGATTTTTTTAAATTTACATATTGGTGCAAATTGCATGGCAGCTATATTGTCCCAGCAATGCACTAAGTCTGGCTTAAAATATTTTAAAACTCTATTGAATTTTGAAAGGATTTTAATATCTTTCTTTATATTTCGTTTGAAAATATGAATCTTTATATTAAAATCATAAATTTCCTTATAATGTATGTCTTCAGATAGTATTATAATTTCTATCTCTACATTTTCTTTAACTCTTAATTCTTTAATTAAAGAGATTAATCTTCGTTCTTTACCTCCATGAGTTAAAGACTCTATGATATATAATATCTTCATTCAGTAATTTTATATTTATTACAAATAATTACTTATTTCTAAGAAAGGACCACACTCCACTAGATTTAACAATTAACTCGTCCAAATTCCCACTGTCATTTGTACTTAATCTTTTTAATCTAAATAAATCTGAGTCGATTGTGTTAAAGCCTCCATCAACTGTAACGGCACAACTATATCCAGCTTCTTTAGTTAATTTAACATCTCTATCAGAATAATCTCCATTTGGGTAAGCTATGGTATTGATTATAAATCCATACTCACTCTCAAGCATTTGTTTGGATCCGAAAATTTCTTCTTTAGCTTCTTCATCTTCGCACATTGGTAAGCAAGGATGAAATT
>CAYOFS010000164.1:0-4219 GCA_964403095.1 uncultured Flavobacteriaceae bacterium
AATATACGTAATTGCGGTTTTGTTGTTTAATCAAAAGTTTGTACCTTTAAAAAAGGTGTCGTTCTAAACCGAAAGTTAAGTGCTTTAAAGTCCGCAACTACGCATATTTAAATCGTTATGCAGTATTGCTATTAATCTTCATCAATCTAATTTACTTTTTAATTGCCTATAAAAATTCAGAATTAATAGAAAATTGGAGTATTGCTTTTAAACATGGAACATTTAGTTTGAATGAAAAATTAATAGGATTAAAATTATGGTCTTCTGAAGCAAACGGAATAATGTTGGTTATGTTTATAATAACTCTTTTTAAAGAATATCAAAAAGTTCAGCACTTCAAAACCCTTAACTAATCATAGCAAGTCATTGCTAAAGTTAATTTTCAACACAGGTTTTTTACGCCAAAAAATAAATTATTTTATGAATCCCAAAATTCCGTTTCTAATCTGATAAATTATAATTGTTAAACGTTTAAAATAATTTAAACCTCAATATTTTTATCATAAGGCACCGATTTTAAAACATGTTCTATGACAGCTATACGAGCAGTTGTTTTTCGGTTTGCTTTAATTACTTTAAATCGAATTGCTCCTTTTTTTCGTGTATTTACAAACATCTTCTTTTTATACTCGGTATAAATATCCCATAATCTTTGGGCATCTTCATCAACCTTTGTCATTTTCCAATGCTTTAGTGGGTCTTTTTTGATTTCTGCAAAACGCTTTTCTTGTTCTGTTTTTGAAATGGACATATAAATTTTCACCAAAATAATTCCCGATTCAGTTATCATTCTTTCAAAATCATTTACTTGATTCATAAAGATGTCATACTCAGCATCTGTACAAAAGTCATTTACAGGTTCTACAACAGCTCTATTATACCAAGATCTATCAAAAAATATTATTTCACCAGCTTGTGGTAATTCGTTCACATAACGCTGAAAATACCACTGACTTCTTTCTTCGTCTGTTGGTTTTGGTAAAGCGATAATTTGCAAGTGTCTTGGGTTCATTTTTTCGGTAACTCGTCTAATAGCACCACCTTTCCCAGCAGCATCTCTACCTTCAAAAATTACAATAACACGTTTGTTATTTTTAATAACCCAAGTTTGTAGTTTAATTAATTCTACTTGATACTTTTTTAATCTTTTTTCATAATCTACAAAACGTATGGCTTTTTCATAATTTAAAGGCTCTCTTTTAAGCAAAGCTAATAATCCTTTTTTAGAATTTAATTTCTTAACATTTGTATCTGTAAATAAGGTGTTCTCTTCCATAATTAATATTGTTTTACTGTTCTATAATAACGCATTACCACATTCGGATCTGGTAACAAAGTAGTTTCTGCCATATCCTTTCCATCATAATTGAATTTAGAAAGTACATAACGCATACTTTCTAACCTTGCTTCTAGTTTATCATTTGTTTTAACAACAATCCATGGGCAATAAGCCGTATGTGTTCTACTAAACATTTGTTCTTTATGAAAGGTGTATTCTTTCCATAAAGCTTGTCCTTTTTGATCCACAGGACTAAATTTCCAACGTTTTAACGGATTTTCTAGTCTGCTATCAAACCTTGCTTGTTGTTCTTCTTTTGAAATAGAAAACCAAAATTTAATAATTTCAACTCCTGAATCATATAACATATGTTCAAATTCAGGTACCTGAATCATATATTGCTTATATTGCTCATCAGTACAGAAGCCCATAACTGGTTCTACCACAGCTCTATTGTACCAACTTCTATCAAAAAAAGCTATTTCTCCAGGATTTGGTAACTGCTTAATATAACGTCTAAAATACCATTGCCCTTGCTCCACTTCAGTAGGCTTAGTTAGAGCAACTAAACGCATTGATCTTGGGTTTAAGTGCTCTGTAAACCTACGTATAGAACCTCCTTTTCCAGCAGCATCTCTACCTTCAAAAATAATAGCTACTCTTTTATTTGTTTTTTGAACCCATTGCTGCAATTTTACCAATTCAATTTGTAATAAACGTAATTCTTTTTCATATTGAACTGTCTTTAAAACCTTATCAATAGTTGGGTTTTGTTTTTCTTTCGCTAATTCAATAAGTGCTTTGTTTGTTGTAATTACTTGAAAATCTTCTGCTGTTATCTTATTTTTTTCTTCCATGTATTTCATTTAAAAAATTCATACCAAAGATATGAAATTTTAAACTAAAAATGAAATTAAAAAGTAGTGTTTTTTTATTTTTTATTTCATTACTTCTCAAGCAATACTTCATTATTATCGTATTTACTATTTTAGATTAAGTGTAATTCAATTGGTTTAATTACTTTTGCCCAAATAGTGAAATTTTTTCACTCTACTTATATTTTATGAGAACTAAATACGCTAAACAAAATAAAATCAATGTTGTTACACTTGGTTGCTCTAAAAACATTATTGATAGTGAAGTTCTAATGGGGCAACTAAAAGCTAATGGTAAAAAAGTTGTTCACGAAGATAAAGATGATGATGGTAATATTGTAGTAATAAACACCTGTGGTTTTATTGGTAAAGCTAAAGAAGAATCTATTAATACTATTCTTCATTTTGCGCATAAAAAAGAAAGAGGAGAAGTAGATCAGATTTTTGTTACAGGTTGTTTAAGCGAACGCTATAAACCTGATTTAGAAAAAGAGATTGGGAATGTAGATAAGTTTTTTGGTACGCATGATTTACCCAATTTATTAAAAGCACTGAAAGCAGATTATAAGCATGAATTAATAGGCGAACGAGTAACAACAACTCCAAAACATTATGCATATCTTAAAATTGCTGAAGGTTGTGATAGACCTTGTTCTTTTTGCGCTATTCCGTTAATGAGAGGAAAGCATGTTTCTAAAACTATTGAGCATTTAGTTATCGAGTCAAAAAAATTAGCCGAAAAAGGAATTAAAGAACTTATATTAATCGCACAAGATTTAACCTATTACGGCTTAGATATTTATAAAAAAAGAGCTTTAGCTGATTTACTTAAAGAATTAATTAAAATTGATGGAATAGAATGGATTAGATTGCATTATGCGTTTCCTAAAGGGTTTCCGTTAGACGTGTTAGAAGTAATCAAAAACGAACCTAAGGTTTGTAATTATTTAGATATTCCGTTACAACATATTAATACAACGCTTTTAAAATCGATGAAACGAGGAACAACATCGGAAAAAACGAGAGAATTAGTTAGCAAGTTCAGAAAAGCAGTGCCAAATATGGCAATTAGAACTACAATGATTGTTGGCTATCCTGGAGAAACAGAAGAAATTTTTCAAGAATTAAAAGAGTTTATTAGAGAAAGTAAGTTTGAAAGGTTAGGTTGTTTTACGTATTCACATGAAGAAGATACCTCGGCTTATTTATTAAACGATACTATTCCGCAAGAAGTAAAAGAGCAGCGTGTTGCCGAAATTATGGAGCTTCAAGCTGAACTTTCCTTTGATCTTAATCAGCAAAAAGTTGGAAAGATATACAAATGTATTTTTGATAGAAAAGAAGGAACAGATTATATTGGAAGAACGGAATTTGATAGTCCTGATGTAGATAACGAAGTAATTGTAGACTCTAAAAAGCACTATTTACAATTAGGGCAATTTATTGATGTAAAAATCACCGAGGCTACAGATTTTGACCTTTATGGCGAGCCAGTTACCTTGAGTAAAATAAAGGATTTATAAAAAATAACATCAAAAATAGATGCTAATTTTGACACCAAATCCTATAGGTTTTATAAAACTATGTTCCGTTAAAACATCTGTCAAAATATTATTAAAACTATTTTCTAACTAAAAATAAATAATTTATAGCGTATTTTGATGTTGAATTGGTATAAACTATTGCTTAATTAATTTCTGAACACCAATACTTCCGTTTGTATCTGTTATTTTTAAGAAATATACTCCTTTTACTCAACTTATAAACACTTAGTTTATTAGTGGTTTTTTTAGATAAAACCAATTGTCCTAATTTTGAAAAAACTTCTATACTAGCTATTTCAAATACGGCATCAACCAATACAATATCTTTTACAGGGTTTGGGTAAATAGTAAAATCTAATACCGAACTATCTTCAACAACTAAACTATTCACTAATTTTGTTGAGGCTATATTTGTTTCTATTGCAGCATTCCAATCAAAGAAAATAGCTGCTTTATTTGGTATCATTTCATTTACAACAACATTGCTAATTGGCTTGATTTTATAAGCAATAAAACCATGA
>CAYOFS010000165.1:0-4211 GCA_964403095.1 uncultured Flavobacteriaceae bacterium
TATGACAGATAGGAAATTAGAAATGCGTGATGGAGTTTTGGTTAATTAGAAAGGTAAGTTGAAAAGTAATTTTCAGTTATCGGTTATCGGTTATCGGTTATCAGTATTCAGTTTATAGTATTTACAAATCAACATTTAAAATTCACAATTCAAAAAAATGCTATTCAGCAACAACATTAGTAAAACAGAATTTCTATTTAAAAAAAATGATGTTTCTGTTTATGTAAAGCGTGAGGATTTATTACACGAGTTTGTTTCAGGCAATAAATTCAGAAAATTAAAATATAATTTATTTGAAGCGAAAAAATTAAACAAAAAAACCTTATTAACTTTTGGCGGAGCATATTCTAACCATATTGCAGCAACAGCATATGCAGGAAAACTGTTTGGCATAAAAACTGTAGGAGTAATACGAGGAGAAGAGTTAGCTGTTGATTTAAACAAAACTATTGCTACAAATTCAACATTAAAATTTGCCTTAGCACAAGGTATGGAATTTCACTTTGTTAGTAGGACAGCTTATAGAGAAAAAACAAATCCTGAGTTTATAGAAAAGCTACAACAACAATTTGGCAATTTTTATTTAATACCCGAAGGAGGAACAAATAAATTAGCCATAAAAGGATGCGAAGAAATAGTAAGCAGTCAAGATGAAAAATTCGATTATATTTGTTGCGCAGTAGGGACAGGAGGAACTATTTCAGGAATTATAAATAGCGCGAAAAGTAATCAAAAAGTGTTAGGTTTTCCAGCGTTAAAAGGCGGTTTTATTACTAAAGAAATTAAAAAAAACATAAATAATAACTCAAATTGGGATTTAATAGCAGATTATCATTTTGGAGGTTATGCTAAAATAAATAATGAATTAATAAGTTTTATTAATACGATTAAAGAAAAATATAAATTGTCATTAGACCCTATTTATACAGGTAAAATGCTGTTTGGGATTAATGATTTAATACAAAAGAATTATTTTAAAAAGCATACAAAAATATTGGCTATTCATACAGGAGGTTTACAAGGAATAAAACCAATGAATATTAAGTTAAATAAAAAAGGATTAACACAAATAATATAATGAGAAAAATAATAATTTTATTAATAGGCGTTTTGTTTTTAACTAGTTGTAAATCAAAACATGCCACGACTAGAACACATACAAATACACGTAAAGTTAGTGATAGGTCAAAAGAAAGAACTAATTCAAAAGTAGCAAAAGCTAAAACAGAAAAATCAAATAAGCAAACAGTAATTAAAGTGCCTAAAAGTGTTGAAATAGTTGCTGCGCCAAAAACAATTTATAATCAGCAATTAATTGATAATTTATATGCAGGGAAATCTAATTTGAATAAAAATAAAATAGCATACATTAAAAAATATAATAAGCTTGCTATTAACGAAATGGAAGCGTATAAAATCCCTGCAAGTATAACCTTAGCACAAGGCTTATTAGAGTCTCGTTACGGGCAAAGTGAGCTGACTAAAAAATCTAAAAATCATTTTGGTATAAAATGCCATAAATGGACAGGTAAAAAAGTCTATCATGATGATGACGCAAAAGGCGAATGTTTTAGAAAGTATGATTATGATGCTAATTCATATAGAGATCACTCTTTATTTCTAGCTAATAAAAAAAGGTATGCAAAGTTGTTTACGTTTGCTCCAAACGATTATAAATCTTGGGCGAAAGGTTTGCGAAAAGCAGGTTATGCAACCGATTCGAGATATCCGAAAAAATTAATTAATTTAATTGAAACGTATGAGCTTTACGCCTTTGATAAATTTGTTTTAGGTGGTGATTATAAGCCAATGGTAAATACAAAAACAATACATTCTAAGGTTAATGAGTATCATATTGTTGAGCCTGGAGAAACTTTATATGCCATCTCTGGCAAGTATTATGTTTCGGTTAATGATATTATGCGCTTTAATAACTTGTCTTCTACAAGTATTTCCGTTGGGGAAAAATTAAAATTAGCAGGAGATAAAAAGATGAATAATACATATATTATCACGCATATTGTTTCTAAAGGCGATACTTTATTTAGTTTGTCAAAAAAGTATAATGTTACTGTTGAAAAAATAAAAACATTGAATAATTTGATTAATAACAATTTAAACTTAGGTCAAAAATTGATATTTGAATAAATAATATTATATTTCAAGTAAAAAGATTACATTTGCATAAAAGCGAGTAGCTTTTCAAGAAATTAACAACTAAATCAACTAAATCAACTAAATTTTGAATATTAAAATATTTGTTACGTTTTTTGTGTTATTGTTTGTGCTATCATGTGGAAAAAAAGATAGTACATTATCTTCTTTTGCGTTAAACAATAAAAAGATTGAAGATTCAAACGAGAATTTAAGTATCAAAAATAATTCATTCTTAGAGGCTATTTACATTCAAGCAGATAAAAATGATGATTTAATAGAGCGGAAGGCAATGGCAAATCAAATTCATGCAATTGGAGCTGATTTGTATAATTATATTGAAGATTTAAAAATAGCCATTAAGAGAAAAAACACCACAGAATACGTAAATGAATTGTTTTTTAATGGAGATGACATTACAAAAGAAGGAAATGAATTTCTAATGTATATTGATAATTATAAGCAAAGTATGAGTACTGTATTAGAAAATCAAAATCCAATAATTGTTGGTATGGTAAATACAAACTTTGATTTATCGGTTATTGAAGATAGAAGAGGTATAAAAACCAATTGGCTGACTTTAAATTTTAGAGATTTATCTCCTATTATATCTATAATTAAACTATCTACTATGCAGTCGGATATTAGACGTATTGAAACACAGTATTTTGCAGAATTGCTAGGTGTAAAACTTAATATACCTATCAGGAAAACAGCAAATAATAATATAAAAGAAGAAACGGATAAGCTAATTGGTGAAAATAGTAATAAAGACCTTGATGAAGAAAAAGACTTAGTTGATAAAGAAACTCCTAAGGTTGACAAGGTAATTGTTAAAGAACCGAAATCTGTTGTGAAAGTAAAAAAAGAGCCTATAAAAATCACTCCAAAAACAATAGTAAATTCTACTAAAAAAACACATACCGTTAAGCCAGGAGAAAACCTTTATAGAATATCTTTAAAGTATAAAATGACAGCTGAAAAAATTAAGAAACTTAACCGTATGAAAAACAACAATATTGTTGTTGGGCAAGTTTTAAAATTAGAGTAGATTAATTAAATTTAATTAAGACTTCATTAAATACTTTTTCTAAACCATTATAGTCATCAGTAGTTACCATTTTTAAGCGGTATTCTTTAAAATGAGGAATGCCTTTAAAATAATTAGTGTAATGTCTGCGAGTTTCTACAATACCTAAGCGTTCGCCTTTCCAATCAATAGCCATTTTTAAATGTCTTCTCGCCATTTCTACACGTTGTGCAATTGAGGCTTTTGGTAAGTGTTCACCTGTTTTAAAAAAATGTTTTATTTCATTAAAAAACCAAGGATTTCCAATAGCGGCTCTTCCAATCATAGCGCCATCTAATCCGTATTTATCACGCATTAAAACTGCTTTTTCTGGTGAATCAACATCACCATTACCAAAAACAGGTATCACCATGCGTTGGTTGTTTTTGACATTGGCAATTGGATTCCAATCTGCTTCACCTTTGTACATTTGAGAGCGAGTTCTACCGTGAATAGCAATGGCTTTTATACCAACATCTTGTAAGCGTTCGGCTACTTCAACAATCTGAATTGTATCCACATCCCAACCTAAACGTGTTTTTACGGTAATTGGCAAGTTGGTATGTTTAACCATAGCTTCGGTAAGTTTGACCATTAAAGGAATATCTTTTAAAATACCAGCTCCAGCTCCTTTGCTTACCACTTTTTTTACAGGGCAACCGTAGTTGATGTCAATAAAATCAGGTTTTGATTTTTCTACAATCTCTACAGTTCTTAGCATAGAATCTAAGTTAGCTCCGAATATTTGAATTCCTACAGGACGCTCTTTTTCGTAGATGTCCAATTTCATAACGCTTTTAGCAGCATCACGGATCAATCCTTCACTAGAAATAAACTCTGTATATACTACATCTGCACCTTGCTCTTTACAAAGAGCTCTAAAAGGTGGGTCACTTACATCTTCCATTGGAGCGAGAAGTAAAGGGAAATCACCTAAATCTATGTTACCTATTTTTGCCATAATTTGTGTGTAAAAATAAACTATTTT
>CAYOFS010000166.1:0-4162 GCA_964403095.1 uncultured Flavobacteriaceae bacterium
GAAATTTCTTTACCTCTTATAGATCGAAACTCTTTATCGGTTAATTGCGATAGATTAATTATTTCATCATTTAACTCAAATAAAACATTGCCATTAACTGTTGCATTCTTAGACAACAAACCTAAAACAGATAATGCAGTAACTGATTTACCCGAACCAGATTCTCCAACTATTCCAAGGATTTCATTTTTTTGTAATTCAAACGAAATATCATGTACTACCCTATTTTCTTCCGTTTTTGACGGAAAAGAGATTTTTAAGTTTTTTATTTTTAGGATAGGATTCAAATTAGTTATAATTATGACAAATATAAATTTTTGCACCTATTTTATAGGTTTTTTTAATTATTTTTTGGTTAATATGAATTATTATATATTAGTCATCTCGATTTTTTTTAACCTAAAACCTTATATTATGAAGTTTAATTTACTTTCGCTTATTTTTGTTATGAGCGTTACTTTTTCGTTTTCACAAAAAACAATATGGAACAAAACAACTCAAACCATATCTAATATTAAACACGGTAAAGAAATATTACCTAAAAATCATGTTTTTAATTTAGATATCGAGTCTTTAAAAACAAAACTAATAAATGCTCCTGTCAGAGGAAAAAATATTAAAAAATCAAACTTAATTATTTCTTTTCCAAATACAAATGGAAAAATGGAGCGCTTTAGCGTTTTTGAAGCTTCTGTTATGGCAGATGAATTACAAGCTAGATATCCCAATATTAGATCGTATGCAGGTCAAGGTTTAGATGATAGAACAGCAATAATTCGTTTTAGTATTTCACCTGATGGATTTCAGAGTATGGTTATATCTGCAAAAAAAGAAGCTTCATTTATTGAGGCAATAACTAACGATAATAACACATATACTGTTTTTAAAAGATCTGAAAAATTAAATAATTTTAATGATTTTGAATGTACTACTGTCGAAACTATAAATAAAAGAATTGGTGGTAGTTTAAATAAAAATGCCAATGATGGTACATTACGTTCTTACAGACTAGCAATGTCTGCAACAGGAGAATACACTAATTATTTTGGTGGTACAAAAGCCAATGCTTTAGCTGCAATTAATGCAACTATGACAAGAGTAAATGGTGTTTATGAAACGGATTTTAATGTAACCATGATTTTAATTGCTAATACAGATAATGTAATTTATACTAACGCATCTTCTGACCCATATTCTAGCGACAGTAATTTTAATAGTGAAGTACAATCTACTTTAACAAGTGTAATTGGTGAGTCTAATTATGATATCGGACATCTAGTACATAAAGGTGGCAATAATGGGAATGCTGGTTGTATAGGTTGTGTTTGTAATAATGGAAGTAAAGGTAGTGCTTACACATCTTACAGTAATCCACAAGGTGATAATTTTGATATAGATTTTGTAACTCACGAAATAGGACACCAATTTGGAGCTAATCATACATTTACTATTCATAACGAAGGTACGAATGCACATTTTGAACCAGGAAGTGGTAGTACAATAATGGGTTATGCAGGTATTACAGGAGCAACAGATGTTCAAAATCATAGTGACCCTTATTTTCATTGGTTTTCCGTTCAACAAGTTACAGATTATGTAAAATCTACTAGTTGTCAAACAAATATAAATACAGGTAATGCAGTGCCAACTGCTAGTGCAGGAAGTGATTATACAGTTCCAAAAGGAACTCCTTTTGTTTTAACAGGTTCAGGTTCAGATGCAAATTCTAGTGATGTATTAACATATTGTTGGGAGCAAGCGGATGAAAACAATGCTGCTACAAAATATCCTAGCACTACAGCTACTAGCGGAATTGCTTTTAGATCATACAATCCTACAACTAATACAAAAAGATATTTCCCAAGATTAGCCACTATTAAAGCCGGGAATACCTCTTGGCAATGGGAAGCTGTTCCTAATGTTGCAAGAACTTTAAATTTTAGACTTACAGTTAGAGATAATAAAGCTGGTGGAGGAAATAATAATAGTGATGATATGCGTGTTGTTGTTAAAAGTAGCGCAGGTCCTTTTGTTGTAAACTCTCCTAATACTAATGTAACTTGGAGCGCTGGTAGTACAAAAGCAGTTACTTGGAATGTTGCAGGAACAACAGGTAATGGTATTAATACTGCTAATGTAGATATTTTTTTATCTGTAGATGGAGGAAATACATATCCTATTTCATTAGCATCAAATGTTTCAAATGATGGATCACATAATATTATTGTTCCTAATAATGTAGGAACACAAAATAGAATTTTGATTAGAGGAGCAGGAAATATCTTTTTTGATATTTCAAATACTAATTTTACAATTACAGCTGGTTCTAGTGGATCTAGTTATTGTGCATCGCAAGGCAATAGTGTGTCCGATGAATATATTCAACGAGTACAAATTGGATCTATTAATAATGCTTCAGGTTCAGGAAATGGATATTCAGATTATACATCAATTTCTACCAATTTAACCAAAGGCTCTTCTGCAATAATAACTATTACTCCAAAATGGACAGGTACTGTTTATAATGAAGGTTATGCGGTTTGGATTGACTACAATAAAGATGGTGATTTTACCGATTCTGGCGAACAAGTTTGGTCAAAAGCAGCTAGTAAAACTACACCGGTTAGTGGAACATTTACTATTCCGTCAAGTGCAACAACTGGTAATACAAGAATGCGTGTTTCTATGAAATATAATGGTATTCCATCTTCATGTGAAGCGTTTGATTATGGTGAAGTGGAAGATTATACCGTAAATATAAGTGTTCCAACTGATATAATTGCACCTGTAATTACTTTAACAGGAAGTACAACAATCAATCTAAATGTTGGTAATACCTATAACGAACAAGGAGCAACTGCAACTGATAATGTAGATGGTAATTTAACTTCAAGTATTGTTGTTAGTGGATCTGTAAATACAGCAACTGCAGGAACTTATTACAAATACTATAATGTAAGTGATGCTGCTGGAAATATAGCAACACAAAAAACAAGAACTATAAATGTTACCGCTTTACCTACAGGTTGTTCAGGTGGTATAACTTCGTATCCTTACAATGAAAGTTTTGAAAATACCTTAGGTGCATGGTCACAAGCTAGTGGTGATAATTTTAATTGGATAGTAAAATCTGGTAGTACGCCTTCAAGTGGTACTGGTCCAAGTTCAGCGAATAATGGTACTTATTATATTTATATGGAGTCGTCTGCGCCTAATTTCTCAACTAAAAGGGCAATTTTAAACTCTCCTTGCTTTGATTTAAGTAATGAAAGTCAAGCAACTTTAAGTTTTAAATATCATATGTATGGAAAATCTACTATGGGAAGTTTAGCTTTAGAAGCAAGTACAAATAATGGTTCAACATGGGCGAGTATTTGGAGTAAATCAGGTAATCAAGGTAATTCTTGGAAAACAGCCACTATTGATTTAGCTGCTTATGTTGGCGAAACAGTTAAACTACGTTTTAATGGTGTTACTGGCACAACTTGGCAAGGAGATATGGCTGTTGATGCTTTTAGTATTTCTAGTGGAGGCAGTTCTAGTGGTTGTGTAGATGCTACATTAACTATTAATTTTGACGATTATCCTGCGGAAACAAGTTGGGATATTAAAGATAATAACGGAACCGTAGTATTTTCAGGAGGAACGTATGCTTCACAAGCAAAAAGATCTACTTTAGTTCTTTCAAGTTGCTTACCTGTTGGATGTTATACTTTTACAATGAAAGACTCGTATGGTGACGGAATGTGCTGTAACTATGGAAGTGGCTCATATTCTTTAACACAAAATAGTAATGGTAGTTCTTTAGCTTCAGGTGCCTCGTTTACAAATACAGATGTTACTAATTTCTGTGTAGGTACAAGTCGTTATAGTAGTTCTAAAAAAGATATTGCTTTAGCTTTAGAAGTTGAAATATACCCAAACCCTGCCAAGAATAGTATTCTCGTGAACTTAAGAGATCAAAAAATGAAACAATATCTTATTACAAATATGATGGGACAAAATGTTTTACAAGGTGAAATTTCTAATAAAAAAATAGATGTTTCAATCCTTGAAAATGGTATGTATTTCATTATTTTTTCAAGTGATAAAAAACAAATTGTAAAACGTTTTATTAAAAATTAAAAAGTCTACTGTTTTAGTAACGTTTAAGAAATTTCTT
>CAYOFS010000167.1:0-4157 GCA_964403095.1 uncultured Flavobacteriaceae bacterium
ATTAACTATACAGATTGTTGGTAGCCGTTGTTGATATTCCATAATACTAAAAACTATATTCCAATTTTAAGAGTACATATCTTTCTAGTAATCGATATTCTGTTGTTGAAGTGTTAATATCACTAATTGAAAATGTTCTAAAAGCATCTGTGTTAAACAGATTTTTACCTGATAAAGAGAAACTTAATTTATTTTCTTTTAAATTATATCTTGCTTCTATATCCGAAAAATAATACGTATTGTTTTCAGAACCTATATTCCCAAAAAAGTAGCGTTCATTTTGTATTTGAAAACTTAAATTAGCATTAATATCAAAAATCAAGTCTAAAAAAATCTCATTATTTGTAAATGAATTATTTATAGTAGTTTTTATTTCATTTACTATCCATTTTGAACCAATATTGTAATTAAAAAATCCTTTAAAAGCAGAACGAATTTCAAACCCATAATTATAATTTATTGAGTTTACTTCTCGTAATTCTGAATTGTTAACTACATTTTTATAATTTGATTTTGAATAGCCTAAATTTAATTTTAAGTTAGATGATAGTGATTTAAAGTATTTGTCAATATTGGTATTAATTGATAACATTTCTCTATCTTTTATGATGATTTTTTCTGATTGTGAATAGTTTTGAGTTATAAAAGAATTTGTTGAAAAAAAATCAAAATTCTTACTGTAAATAATGGATGTATTAGCAAAAAACACATCACTCCAATTACCTAATTGATAATTTAAAAATACTGTTGAAGCATCTAATTGATTAAAAGTTCCTGTCCCTTTAGTAAAAGAACGAAAATCGGTTAAAACATAATTGTTGTAAACATCTAAAACTTTAGCGTTTGTGGTATTATAAGAATACGAAGTTCGTATTCTGTTTTTGTTATTTATTTTCCAATCTAAGCCTACGGTTGGGTTTATAAAAAAAGGCTGTTGTTTTGTCTTGTTTTCTTGTTCTATTTGATTGAATAATTGATGAAAATCTAATTTTCCTGTTATAGCAAAATCATTGAGTTTAATACGGTATTTTGATTTAAAATATAAATTATTTACAGAGTATGTCGTAATGTTTTGATAATCTGTTGGTGTTTCTAAAATAGCATTGTCTTCTTTTAGCAAAAAGGAAGATAATAATTCATCTTTTCTATATTCGTTACCAAATTGTAATTCTAATAAGTTTCCGTTTTCTTTTCTATCTAATAAGTGTGCTTCAAAACCGGCAAACTGCATTTTGTTCTTACTTAATTGTTGTACATTATTTGTATTTAGAAAACTCGGAAATAAATCTTGATAAAAAAATTGATTGATTGTATAATTTTGTGAAGTTTTTTCGTTTATATATCGTCCTGTAAGTAGGAAAACCTTGTTGTCTTTAAATTTGTTTGTGTATGTGATTTTTTGGTCGAATAAGGTGTTTCGGTTTTTTAAACTTTCAACTGTCTGTTGGCTATTAAAATTCAAGTTACTTGTGCTTTTAGCATCTTGATTGTTATATTTTGTTGTGACTTCAAGCATTTTAGTTTTTGAAATATCATAGGTTAAATCTATTTTTCCAAAACCTATAAATTTCTTTTTCCGCAATACAAAATCCTCGGTGTTTGTAAATTCTATTCCGTTAATATTAAAATCTTGAACGGAATTTCTAAAAAAATCATTTTCATCCCAATTAAAAAAGCCAAGTGTTTTTAGTTTTACTTTTTTAGATAAGGTGAAAATTGCATTTAATGATGCTAACTCTGTATTATTAAAATTGGTTCTTGATGCTTTAAAATTTGGTGTAAAAGAGTTTAAATTGATTAATGAATTTACGCTTTGATTATCACCAATACTTGCAGGTTCGCCATAGCGAAAAGGACGTATTAAATGATTAATATCACCTGTAGCATTATAACCGATATTGTTAAAATTGGTTAGAAAATAGTACTTGTTTTTCTTCCCAAAGTTCATTAGATTACTACTAATTTTGTATCTATTATTTAGTGCAATATCATAACCTAAATTGACATTCCCAAACCAAACTCTTTTTGCATCTTCCTTTAGTACAAGGTTTAAAGCAACTTTATCACTTTCTTCTACATTTTTAAGCAGTTTGTTGTTTGAATATCTTTGCAGAAGTTCAATTTTTTCAATTTGATCTGGTGGCATATTTTTTGTTAGAATTTTGTAACCTCTTTCAAAGAAATCATCACCGTCAACCATTACTTTTTCTACTTCTTTATTGCCTATTTTTATTGTGCCATCGCTTTCTACATTTAATCCTGGTATTTTTTTTAGCAAATCTTCAACTACTTGTTCGTTTCCTTGCATAAACGATTTTACATTAAAAATAACGGTATCTTTTTTTACAGTAATTGGCTTGTTTGCTTGTATAATAACTTCATCGAGTTTAACGGTTTTAGAATTTAACAAAACGTCAATGTTAATTGTTTTTTCCGTTCCTTTTATTGTTAATGGAATTGTTTTTGTTTCAAAAGACAGTGCAGAGAAAATCAAATTGAATTTCCCTGTTTTTTCAATTTTTAACGAGTAACTACCGTCATTATTTGTTATAGCGTATGTTATAATAGAATTATCAATACTTGTTTTTAAAACCACATTTGCAAAAACTCCTTTTATATTTGTACTATCTTTTACAAAACCGTTTATTTTAACTTGGGCTAAAACTGGAACTGAAAAAATAAATATTGAAAACACACTCAAAAACCATTTTAGTTTTTCTTTTTTTCTATTTCCCATTCAAATATTTTTTCGTCTCTATATTTTCTGCCATTATCCTTTTTAGTCATTTTTATCATTCTATTTGCCACTTTACGAGGCATTTTTGCTTTCATTTTTCTAAAAACATAATCGCTAATATTATCTTTGAATTCTACGTACTCTTTTAAAGTTTTTGTTTCAGTTGCGTTTGGTTTTTTAAACTCAAAATCGCAATCACAGGGATATTTTATACTTTTAAATTCTGCCTTAAACATTTTTTCAGAATCCTCTGCTTCTAAAATAAGGCCAGGAAGACCAAATAGTTTCCAAGGTCCATAAGGCAAAGGTATTTCTTCGGTAAACCAAGCAATGTAAGTTCTTCCTCTAAAATCACCAATTGCTTTTTGGCATTTGTATTTACCTATTGTTTTAAACTTATTTTTAATTTTCCATTTGATAGGTATCCAAATATCATTTACAGTAAAATCTTCAAAAAGACTACTTTTAGCAAATCGTAATACAATTTTTTTATTATTGAAATCACGATAAACTTGACTACCATCTTTATCACTATTTTTAAAACTCACTGATAAGCCGTCTTCGTTCATTTTAGCACCAGACATATCTTCGTTTTTAATATTAATTTTATTGTACAGAAATACAGAGTTGGTACTGTTAAAATATAGTATAGCATTTTTATACAATGGTTTTTCTCTAGGTATTTTATAGTTGTACTCTACAAATCCTATTTCTGATGTTTGAGATATACAGAATAAAGGGATTATAAATAGAATGTATATAATTTTCATAATTGTAAAATTTTAAGAATTAATAAAAACAAACCTCAAGGATTTATCCTTGAGGTTTGTAATCTATTTCTAGAAGAATAATGCTAGAATTAGGTCTAAGATGTCTCCCATTGTTGTGTCATCATCACAATCCAACCAAAAACTTCCTGTTCCAAATTCATCTGTATCCCAAGAAACAGGAAACCCACAACTTGCAACTTCTTCAGAAGCAACTGCGTAAGTCGCATCATTTTCCATTGTAAAATCAGCATTTGCTAATTCTACAGAATTTGTCAATTCAACAGTAACATCATCAAATGCTGAAACTGTTTCTACATCATTTGTTGCAAATGCAAATGAAACTGTTAGCACTAAAAGTGCTGATAAAAATAAATTTTTCATAGTGAAATAATTTAGTTTGCCTACTTTCAGATAATAATTTTACTTTATGGTCGCTGTTTCGGCGTTAATTCCGACCGTTTTTCGGTAATCACTCAAAATTTGTATTCGTTTTACTTCTCTCAGTTCAGTCTCTTTTTTGGTGAGGTACCCTAGAAATCGCTTTGTAGCAGAGTTTCTTTTTTGTTTTGAACCGCTGATTTTCAATTGAATACGTCATTCTAATGGCTACCAACGGTTAGGCTAAGAAATCGTAGGGGAGTTCGAAGCTC
>CAYOFS010000168.1:0-4148 GCA_964403095.1 uncultured Flavobacteriaceae bacterium
CGATCTAAAATTAAATTAGGCACCGACTTTATCGATCCCATTTGTGTACTTACGGCTATTTTAAGAGATGGTGTTGTTTATTCTAAAGCACAAATTGAATCATTAGGTATAAATGAAAGCGATATACTTAATCAATATAATGTGCCAAAATTAAATCTATTATCAAACCCTGAGGCAGAAAATCAAGTAGTATCATCAACTCCGTTTTCAGTTAGCCTTAAAACTAAAAAAGTAATAACCGAAGGCTCATTAATTATAGGAAGAGAAAAAGAAGTTAGATCTATATTAGAAAACTTAGAAAGGTCAGAAAATAAAGGAACACTATTAATTGGTGATTCAGGTGTAGGTAAAACAGCTGTGATTAAGTCATTTGTTTCTGAGTTATCCAACGATGAAGATGAAATTTTAAAAAACACTTTGGTCTTTGGATTAAATGTATCAAAATTACTAGCAAGTAGTAGTTCTGAAAACGATATTACAAAAAAAATTGTAGAATTATTTGAAAAATTACATAAACTTGAGACACAAACCGTTTTGGTAATTGATGATCTCCAAATTTTACTTGAAAACACATCAGGTAAATCTAACTTAATCACAAATATTTTAAATGCACAATTAACTGAAGGTTCTACAAATTTAGTTTTTACTATTACTTCAGATGCTTATAGAAAAAATATTGAGAAGCACCCAATAAGTAGTAAATTAGAAATGGTTTTCTTAGAAGAACTAGATCGTTTTTTATTATTAAAATGCTTAGAAAAACATCAAACACGACTGCAAGCTATCTATGATCTAAAAATTTCAGATGATGCCTTAGAAGAAACAATACAACTATCTAAACGTTACTTTAAAGAAAGTAAATTGCCTTATGGGGCTATAGACTTGTTAGATAGGACACTCGCTTCAGTAAAAATGAGTAATAAAAATGCACAAAAAGAGATAGAAAAATTCAAGCAACAATTAAAAAGAATAGAAGAAGGTAAAACAATCTCTTTAGATGATTTAGAACTGTTATTTAAAACAATTTATAAAAAGATAAGTACAGTTCTTACATCAAAAATTACAGAAAACTATGCGGTTTCAGATGATGATACTATTGAGGCTCGTTTAGAAAAATTGCATAAACTATTGAATACTCTAGATAGTGTTGCATCGAAGAAAATTGAAATAATTGAACCTAATGAAATTGAGTCCATTGTTGCAGATATTTCAGGTATTCCAATTGGTAAAATTCAAGCGGAAGAAAAAGAAAAAATATTAGGTATAGAAGACAAGCTACAAGAAAGAGTTAAAGGGCAACAGAGTGCTATTCGAACTTTATCAGATGCCATTATAGAATCTAGAAGTGGATTAGGAAACCCAAAACAACCCATTGGTTCATTTTTCTTTTTAGGCCCTACTGGTACAGGTAAAACAGAATTAACTAAATCTCTTGCAGAATTACTATTTGACGACGAAACTGCAATGATACGATTTGATATGTCTGAATTTAAGGAAGAGCATTCTGCGGCCTTACTTTACGGAGCACCTCCAGGCTACGTTGGATATGAAGAAGGTGGTATGTTGGTAAATAAAATTAGACAGAAACCATATTCAGTTGTTCTTTTTGATGAAATCGAAAAAGCACATAGTTCTGTTTACGATGTTTTTCTTCAAATAATGGATGAAGGTACTATACATGATAAGCTAGGCAGAAGTGGTGATTTTTCTAATTCTATAATTATCTTTACATCTAACATTGGAAGTCAGTGGATTACCGAACAGATTGAACAAGGTACAGAACCTACCTCAAATCAATTGATTGAGGTAATGAGTCAACACTTTAGACCAGAATTTTTGGGTAGATTAACTGAAGTTGTGCCATTTGCCCCAATTAATGAAACTATTGCAAAAGATATATTTAAATTGCATTTTTCTAATTTACAAAAACAACTATTAGAACAAAAAGATATTTCGCTTATTTTGTCAGAAGAAGCATTAACCTTTCTCGCCCAAAAAGGATATTCAAAAAAATATGGAGCACGACCTATTGCTGGCGTTATTAGAAATTATATAAAGAAAGTGATCTCTAAGTTTATCATTTCTGAACAAATAGTAAAAGGTGATAAAATAATGCTTAATTATAAGGAGAAGCAACTAATTTGGGATAAATGTTAGAAGAAAAATTTAACATAGATTTGCTAAAACGAAATGAAACTGCAGACTTTGTTGCTGAAGTGTTTTATGAGGAATTAAAGTTTATTTTAAATCAAGATTTGGATGAGATGCTTATAGTACAAAATCATGGCATGAACAGTCGTGCCTTATCTAAAGATATTTTAGATGTTACTACACAATACAAATCTATCACAAATAAATACAAAGAATTCTTAGTTTTACATTTAAGTAGAAATAGCATCTACCATCAACTACCCGAAGTATTATTCCACCCTTTAGTAATAAGCAACCCTTCTATGAGCAATAAAGAAGTGGTTGAAGCAATAAAAGAAAATAAAAGAAGAGAAAATAGAAATTTAAACTTTTTTCAACCTTTTGATACTGACCTATTTAGAGAAAGTTCAAAAATAGTTAATCGTCATCTTAATTTCCTTACAGATGAAAGTGCCAATGAAAATCTTTTAAGAGTTGCACAAAAAATACTAGATACAAATTTAGAAATTCCTAATTCAAAGTTATATGCGTTATTTTTTAAATTGTGTAATTCTGAGGTGTTAAAAGAAAATCTTCCTGCAATTGAAGATTTGATTTCCGAAATCCTAGATTTAAAAGTTAAGCTGGAATATGTACCAAAAATATTTGACCAAATCCCTTTTGAAAAATTAGGAAAAAGTCAGTTAGGAGTTGATTTTGGTCTACATGGAAGGGTAGAAAGTGAAATTGATGATATAAAGACTTGTATATTCCTTGATAATCCAGTAAGTGATTATCCTGAATTATTAAAAAATATCAAAAACATCAAATTAATTCTAAGTTTTTTAATTGTTTCGAATCGCGAAATTTTTGTGACCTATCACATAACTGGTAAGTCTCAATTTATGCTAAATGAAAGATATTTAGGATATGATAGCTATTTAAATTAGAAATATTAAAGATTGTGAAAATAAGCTACAAATAGTTTCGTTAAAGTTACTGACCGAAAAGTTAACTTTTACATAAACAGTTAATATTTTATAAAGAATAAGTTATCTTTATATAGTAAATACAAAAAACATTTATGCCTTTAGTAGAAGCAGCAGAGCAATTAGGAGCTAATAAATATATAATGGATTCCTATTGGAAGTATCATAAAAGAAAACAAAATTGGTTTTTTTCTCCAAATCCTAATTTAGAAGGAGCAGCAAGAAAACCATCTTTCCCTAGTGCTAATACTTGGAAAAAATTAAACTCAAAAGAAAGAAAGAAAAAGTGGAGCAATTTAAGCATGAAACAACGAATGACAATTTCTACACTTGCAGGTTTTGGACATGAGGGTAAGGGGATAAACTTAGATAGTATGAAACACTTTTCAAAGTTAAGAGAAGCTTGTGTGAGTCGCTGGCCAACTAGCGTATTCAGCATTTTTTGGAGTGACTCAAGCAGTGGGAAACGTTGGTTATGCAATGTCTTTGTTGGTGATGCAATTTATCTTTACAATCGTAGTAGTTTTACTTCTTCAAATAAACATTATTTTGATCCAAGTCTAACACACAATGGAGATTCAACTTTAAAAAAGCGAAATGATGATGATGATGATGTAAAAGAAGGGGATATTGTAGTTTTCGGAACTACCCATATTGAAATAATAACATCAATTCAGAAAAATAGTTTTTTTGACGATGAGTTTTGCTCTATGGGTGCTGGTAGAGGAGTAAACAGAAAGCAAGTAGGGAGTGGTGATTGGGGATGGGGAGCACCTTACATCGGCGGTAGTAGAGAGATAGAAGATAATAATAATAATACATATTTTTACATATGACGTTTAATAATAATTTACTATTTTATATAATGAGTTCAATTACAAATTTTGGCTTAATATCTCTTTCTGTTATTTTCTCTGGTTTAATAACTGAGGAGTATATAATATCTGGTATTTTTTTAACTCAAAAAATTGGAGGTGCAGATTTTATATTTCTAAAAAAAATATATCTGTTTTTAGCTTTTCTTTTCCC
>CAYOFS010000169.1:0-4132 GCA_964403095.1 uncultured Flavobacteriaceae bacterium
GGATAACCTGTAGCTTTTGAAGCTAAAGCTGATGAACGAGAAACACGAGGGTTAATTTCGATGGCTACAATATCTTCTTTTTCATCTTGGCTTACAGCAAATTGCACATTACAACCACCAGCAAAATCTCCAATAGAACGCATCATATGTATTGCCATATCTCTCATGCGTTGATACGTAACATCACTTAAGGTCATTGCGGGTGCAACAGTAATAGAATCTCCAGTATGAATTCCCATTGGATCCATATTTTCTACTACACAAACAATTATTACATTATCATTTTGATCTCTTATAAGTTCTACTTCAAATTCTTTCCAACCAAGCAAGGCTTTATCAATTAAAACCTCATGTATTGGTGATGTTTCTAAGCCTCGTTGTAATAATTCGTCAAAATTTTCTTCTTTATAAACAATAGATGCTCCAAATCCACCTAGGGTGAAGGAAGGTCTGATTACTAAAGGGAAGCCAAATTCTTGTGCAATTTCTTTTCCTTTCAAATAAGAGGTTGCTGTTTTGCTAGGTGCTTGCCCTATTCCGATTTTATTCATTAATTTTCGGAATAACTCTCTGTCTTCAGTAACTTTTATAGCGTCAATATTAACACCAATCATGTTGATGTTAAAATCTTTCCAAATACCTTTATCATCAGCTTCAATACATAAATTCAGTGCTGTTTGTCCTCCCATAGTTGGTAAAACCGAATCAATATTTGGGTGTTTTTTAAGAATATGAACAATAGATTTTGTAGTAAGAGGTAATAAGTATACATGATCCGCCATTTTAGGATCAGTCATAATGGTTGCAGGGTTTGAGTTTATTAATATAACCTCGACACCTTCTTCACGTAAAGATCTTATTGATTGAGAGCCGGCATAGTCAAACTCACATGCTTGACCTATAATTATTGGACCTGAACCTATAATTAAAACGGATTTTATTGAATTGTTTTTTGGCATTTTATTTTGTTTGCGCAAAGATGTAACAATTCAAAATATTAGCAAATACTTTTTTAAAAAACTTATTAAGAATTTAGTTTAAAAAAAACCAAGCAGTAGCTATTAAAGCAATAAGTAAAATTAATATAAAAATAGTGAGTTTATCAACAAAGTTATTTTTTGCTATTGGGTTGTTTTTAATAATTTCACTGTCTGTATTTTTTATTTGCTTACTAGTGTTTTTTGTTTCTATGATTGGAATTGTTGTAGAGGCTATATTTTTACTGGCTGGAGAACTGTTAGTGTTTATAGGGTCTTTTCTTTTTGAAGAAACACCTTTCTTCGTAATTACTTGATTAGCAGCTTCTTGTTTAATTTGTTCAAGCCTCTCTTTGATACTTAAGTAAGTGTTATCTTTAACTATTTTCTTAGGTTGGATAGTGTTAGAAAACTCTTTAGTGTCCTCAACTTGTGTTTTTATAGGATTGTTTTTAATTTCGACAGGCTTGTTTTTTTGTGTTTCTTTTTTAGCTTGGTTAATGTCTTTAGAGCTAATCTCAGTATTACGTTTTTCTTTTTTTTCTTTTAAAGAGTTAAGAAAGCTTAAATCGCTTGAATTTTTATCTTTACTTGGAACTGTTTTTTTTGCTTTAAAAGGTCTGTCTAATGAAAATAAGATGTCTTTTTCATCAGATTTAATATTTTTATTTTCTGATATGTTTTTTTTTGTAAGCGACTTAGATACTTTAAAAAAATCGGTGTCAATTTTAGTTGAAGTTAAACTTGTTTTTATAGCAGTTACTTTCTTTTTTTTAACAATTAATGGTTTGTTTGATTTATCAAACACATTACTAATATTGTCTAATTCCTTTAAAATTTTACCTACTGATTTCTTGTTTTCCATAATTGAAAAATTAATATTATAATAATATACAAATATATAATTTTTATTTGAATAATTTTAGTTATCTTTGTGTTCTATAATTAAAAAAAAATATATATGAATAAGTTAGAACAGGTATTAGACAAACTAGTAGATAATACAGGCTCAGATTCTGCTATTATTGTAAACTCAGAAGGTTTAGCTATTGCATCAGTAAACGCAGGTAATGAAGATAGAATTGCAGTAATGATTGCATCGTTACATTCTATGGGTGAAAAATTCTCTAGTGATTTAAGTAAAGGAGGTATTGAGCAGTTTTATATTAAAACATCTGATGGTTATATTCTTTTAAAGGATGTAAATGAAAATGCAGTTATTGGTTTGATAGCAAAAGATAATTCTAAATTAGGATTATTAATGATGTATTTAGACTCTGCTACCAATGAAATTTCAAGCCTTATATAGTTATGTTAGAAAAAGTTACACTACAAATTTTAGAGCAATTACCTGAGGAAACAAAAATGAATTCTCGTGATATTGAAGTTATTAAAAAAAATCAAGAGTTTTTATTTAGTAAAGCAGACTTTATGGTAACAGATTTTTACGATACAGTTTTTTCTAACCCATCAACAAAAGCAATTTTCCATGAAGGAGAAAGACCTACAAGAGAAAAATCGTTAAAAGATTGGTTGGTTAAAACTGTTACTGGGGATTTTAGCTTGGAATATTGGCAATGGCAGGCTTTTGTTGGAATTTTACATGTAAAACGTAAAGTTACTAATAATATGATGATTGCTATGATGGGACGTATATCGGATTTAATTTCGACAGAAGCGATTAGAGAGCTAGCGCCACAAGATGCTATTGATTTAAAGAGTTCTTGGTCAAAATTTTCGGGTACAGTACTATCTTTAATAGGAGAGAGTTATCATATTTTTTATATGCATGCAGTTAGTAATACAACGGGTTTATCTGGTGTTTTGTTAGAAAACACGGTGAAAGTTGAAATTGACAACTTAGTGGATCAGTTTAAAAAACACAGAATATAGTTTTTATTAAGATTAACTAATTAAATAAATTAAAAAAAATCCAAAACTAGCTAGTTTTGGATTTTTTTTGATATATTATTACTTGGTTTTGTCATCACTAAGATGAATGATTTCTTTTTTTACTGTTCCTTTTTTATTTGTTTTGTGGCTTTCGTAACAATTAATAACGGCATTTATTACTTGTAAATCACTAGCTTTTTTAATAAATTTTCTAGAGTGATTACAGTCTTTTAATAAATCATTTAATTCAGCACGGCTCATTTTTAAATAATCAAGTAGAATTTCTCTATTGAAATTTTGTTCCATCATATCACGTAGTTGATCATCTTTACGTATTTTTTTTAATTTTTTTAATTCTCTAGGTTTTTTGCCTAATTTTTGATACCAAAAATTTAAAGGATTAAATACAGCAGCTAATGGAGAGTCGTAATTCGGCGATGTAGGTTTTCCTATTTCAAATGTTTGAGCAATTCCGTCAATATGAATTCTTTTTGGAGCTGCTATAGGTACATTTTTGGCATCGATAGCAAGAACACCAATTAATTGGTGTGATTTTACTTTTACTTCTTCAATATCTATTATTTTAGGATTGATAGCAATTTCTAATTTATCATTATTTAAAATATCATTTGTTACAATTAACTTAATTGATTCGTAGCCAATATATGATATGTGTATGGTGTCATTTTTTTTTGCGGTTAGTGCAAATTCACCATATTGATTAGTAATAGTTCCAATAACAGTATTGAGATTAAGGATATTTGCGCTTTTTAAAGGTAGTTTTGTTTTAACATCAGTTATTCGCCCTTTTAATTTTTTCTTTTTTACAATAGTATTTTGTGAAAAAGTAGTAGATGTAATTAGTATTATTACTAAAAAGAATATTTTTTTAATCATGTGTCAAAGTTAAAAAGATATAATTAATAAAGATGTTAAGAAACAATTAAAATAGCATATTTATAAAACTAAGTTTATGATTTAATAATGAGTACCATTGATGATAAAATTATCAATATAATATCTATTTTGACATCTTTAAAGTGTAATGTCTTGAAAATCAAGTGTATTGAGATTTTGTGCACTTAACAGGAGTCGAACCTGCACGTCCTAATGGACACAAGCCCCTCAAGCTTGCATGTCTACCAATTCCATCATAAGTGCTTAAAATAAAAAAGCTATTCGGAAAACCGAATAGCTTTTGTGACCGGGCTGGGGCTCGAACCCAGGACCCTCTCCTTAAAAGGGAGATGCTCTACCAACTG
>CAYOFS010000170.1:0-4106 GCA_964403095.1 uncultured Flavobacteriaceae bacterium
ATGCAAATTTGTATCAATAGATGCAATTTTTAGGTGTTGAAAAAAAACAAGGTTTAATAGGTAAAGATGAAGCGCTAGAAATAGCAAAAAAGTTAAGTTTAAAAGCATTTGAAGGCGGTTATAAAATTATGATTATATGGATGGCTGAAAAAATGAACATTTCAGCGGCAAACAAACTGCTAAAACTCATTGAAGAGCCACCAGAAAAAACAGTGCTTATTTTAATTGCTCAAAATAAAGAACAAATAATCAAAACAATATTATCTCGTTGTCAAGTATTATATTTTCCTAAAGTGAGCGAAGAAAACATTGTTAAAAACCTCATTAAGCAAAAACAAACAGCCGAAAAATTAGCTACAAAAATAGCACATCAAGCAAACGGAAACTGGAACAAAGCATTAAGTCTTTTAAAAAGTAATGACGAAGAACCCATTTTTGAAACTTGGTTTGTTACTTGGATTAGAGCCGCTTTTAGAGCCAAAGGAAACGCATCGGTTATTGAAGAATTAATCAATTGGTCTAATGAGATTTCAAAGACAAGTAGAGAAACACAAAAGCAATTTTTACAATACTGTTTACATTTTTTTAGACAAGCATTGTTATTAAACTACAAAGCAGATAAATTAGTGTATCTAGAAACAAAATCGCCTAAATTTGATTTGAAAAATTTCGCTCCTTTTATTCATGGTGGAAATATTACTGCTATTAGCGAAACACTAAACGAAGCTATTTATCATATTGAACGTAATGGAAATGCTAAAATTATTTTATTAGATATTTCGATTAAATTAACTAGGCTTCTACACACTAAAGAATCATAAAATAGCACACAAAGAGGTTTGTGAAATTAATCTTAATAGCACTTATATTTTTAAGGTTAACTTTTTAAAACGATTAAAGGCACCTCCATTAAGAAAAAAAAACAACCTTTAAAAAAAGAAAATTCCCTAAAGACTGGATTGGTAATTATAAAGGAGATTTACAAATATTTAGCATTGATTCTATAGCAATGGTTCTTGATGTAAATTTGAATATCCTCAAAAAAAATAAACAGATTTCGTTTATAACTGGACTATCATCTATAAAATGAAAGGTCGATAAACAAATGTAATAACTTACTTTATTAATGGTAGGCAAAAAGCTGTTTTAACAAAAAGTATAGATTAGTTTTTTTTCAATTTTAAATCATCAGTCATCAAACTTTGATAAATAACATCATACGTTTGTTGTTTTAATTTATTTCTATCTTCCATTATATAGTTTTTGGTAGGAATTAAATCGTGAATTTTCACTCTTAATTTTCCTGGACTTCCACTAAAAAAAGTATATGAAAAATGATCTTTACAATCATAAAATGTTATTGGAACAATGGGTATTTTATGTTCAATAGCCATTCTAAAAGCACCCGATTTGAATTTATCAAGAGTAATGTGCTCATCTGGAACTCCGCCTTCAGGAAAAATACAAACACTACGACCAGTAGCTAACTTTTTTTGAGCATCTTCAAATGCTTTTCTAGAACTCTTTCGACTAGATCTATCAACAATAATACTTGATTTTTTAAAAATATAACCAAAGATAGGTAATTTTGTTAGCTCTTTTTTCCCAACAAAAACAAACGGATTTTTAGTAACTCTAAACATTAACATAATGTCAATCATCGAAGTGTGATTAGGGCAAAATAAATAACTTTTCTTCGGGTCAATTTTATCTAAACCTTCAATTTCTGTACTAAAACCCATTACAAACAAAATGGTTTTTCCCCAAACATAAGTGATTTTAGAATAAATAGGAAACCATTTTTCTCTAGATAGAATAATCAGTAAAAATGGAAAAATAAGCAAAATGGAAAAAAACACCCAAGCGTAAAACCAAACTCTCCAAAAAAAAATAAAAATATTTTTAAAAAACTTCATTAAAATAATTTAAGTTGCAAAAGTAATAAAATTAAGAAGATTAAACCTTTGAAAGATTAAATGATTGAAATATTTTTATACTTTTGCATAGAAATGGTCTTTAGTCTTTGGTTTGCTGACCGTTAAATTCATCTTCCGTATCCCATCTTTGGTCTTCGGTACTTTAATAAGAAAAATGTCAAGAATACTTACAGGAATACAATCAACAGGAACGCCACATCTAGGCAATATTTTAGGAGCAATTATACCTGCCATAGAGATGAGTAAAAATCCTAAAAATGAGTCCTATCTTTTTATTGCCGATATGCATTCACTTACACAGATAAAAGATGGAGAAATTTTAAGAAAAAACACATACAGTACTGCTGCAACTTGGTTGGCTTTTGGCTTAGACACGGAAAAAACAGTTTTTTATCGTCAAAGTGACATTCCACAAGTAGCAGAGCTCTCATGGTATTTGAGCTGTTTTTTTCCATTTAAACGATTATCATTAGCACATAGTTTTAAAGACAAAGCAGATAGATTAGACGATGTTAATTCAGGTTTATTTGCTTATCCAATGCTTATGGCTGCCGATATTTTATTATACGATGCCAATATTATTCCTGTTGGAAAAGATCAATTACAGCATTTAGAAATGACTCGTGATGTTGCTTCAAGGTTTCATGCCAAATTAGGCGAAACTTTTGTATTGCCAGAAGCTAAAATTCAAGATCAAACAATGTTAATTCCTGGTATTGACGGAGCAAAAATGAGTAAATCTAAAGGTAATATTATTGATATATTTTTAGATGATAAAAAGCTCAGAAAACAAATAATGAAAATTCAAACAGATTCTACTGCATTAGAAGATCCTAAAAATCCAGATACTTGTAACTTATTTGCACTCTATAAATTATTAGCTACTAAAGAGCAAATTGTAGAAATGCGAAAAAAGTACCTTGCTGGAAATTACGGTTACGGTCACGCAAAACAAGCGTTTTATGAATTATTAATACATAAATTTTCTAAAGAACGTGAGTTATATCACTATTACATGAATAATTTACCCGAAATTGATAAAGCTTTAGAAATTGGTACTAAAAAAGCAACACTTATCGCTAATGATGTTTTAAAAAGAGTTAGAACTAAACTTGGATATTAACCCTAATTATGCATTGCTAAAAACAGTAAATAATTTGAGTTAATTAAAATATTTTTCTAAAAAAACAGTGCAACTCCATCGTTTTTATTACTTTCAGTTTGATAATTAGCAACTCCAATAGCTTCGGCAACAGCATTTTCAACTGCAACTCCTACTCCAACATAATCAAGCATTTTGGTATCGCGGTCTCGCTATGAGTAGTTGCGTGGGTTAGCACTTAACCTTGCAAGTACACACAAACTGGAAATCCGCGAGAATTTTCAGAAATAGGCGAGAACAAGCAATTACTTATAGCCACAGTTATTTTAGTTTTTCAATAACCTCAATAATTTCATTACCATCTTCCATTTTCAATTCTCCTCCTTCTTTTCTTTCATATGGAATTCCATTTTTTATATATTTTAAAATTCCATTTCGGTCTAAAAATAAGTTCATTGGGTATGCCTTAATTCCTAATTGGTCAGTAAAATCTTCAGCATCAACTAAATGTTCAAATTCAAAAGGATGTTTTTCAAGAAATTTCACTACATCTTCTTTTTTCTCATATGTTATTGCAATAAAATTAAAATCCTCTTTATACTTTTCCTTAATTTTATTTAATACTGGCATTTCGTCAATACAAGGCGCACATTTTGTAAACCAAAAATTTATTAAAGTCGGTTTACCTTTTAATTTCTCTGAATCAAATTTTCCACCAACCAATGTATTTAAGTTAAAATTCGGAAACTCTTTGTCTTTGTATTCAACAAAAGGTCCAGATGAGATTAATTCGTCTTGTTTTTTATCACTAATGTTAAACGTAACTTTAGAAATAATTGAATCTTTTTTTGTTTCAGTTTCTTGTACTGTTAAACTGACATAAACCTTTTTCCCAAGAGCTTTTTTCATTTTGCTTTCCATTTCAGAAAGTTTTTCCTGTATTTCGGTTTCAGTCATTCTGTTTTTTCCGTCTGTCGTATAGTATTTTGTTTGAGAATAAGAAACTATAGAGGTAAAAAGAAAGAAGATAATGATTATTTTTTTCATATTTTTTTGTTTTTTATGTG
>CAYOFS010000171.1:0-4079 GCA_964403095.1 uncultured Flavobacteriaceae bacterium
TGGCTGGTTTCACACTTCCCCCATAAAGAATACTTACGTTATCTGATACGGTTTTGTTATAATTCTCTTTTACTAAATTACGTATAAATGCGTGCATTTCTTGTGCTTGTTCTGGACTTGCAGTCATTCCTGTACCTATTGCCCAAACTGGCTCGTATGCTAAGACAATGTTTTTCCATGTATTTTCTTCTAAATGAAACAAAGCATTTATTAATTGAGATGCTACTACTTTAAAATGATCTTCGGCTTTTCTATCTTCTAATTCTTCTCCAAAACAAAAAATAATTTCAATGTTATTTGCTACTGCTTGATCTACTTTTTTCTTTAATAAAGCATCATCTTCACAAAAATAAGCTCTACGTTCTGAGTGACCAAGTAATGTAATACCTACATTTATATCTTTTAAGATATTTGCAGAAATTTCTCCCGTAAATGCACCATTATCTGCAAAGTGCATATTCTGTGAAGCGCATTCAATTCTAACATCTTTATCGGAATCTACAACTGATGCTAAATTCACACTTACTGGCGCAACAATTACTCTATTATTTACTAAGTCTGAATTTTTGATTTCAGTTGAAATATCTGCTACTAATTTAATAGATTCTGTTCTAGTTAAATTCATTTTCCAGTTTCCTGCTACTATTTTTTTTCTCATATCTTGATTTTGAATTCCCTTAAAAAAAGGTTTATATTGTTTCTTTAATTAGCTCAGTATGTTTCTTTTATTTTTTTACTGACTTTGTTTCTTCAGTTATAACTTCTTGCATATCTTTATTAGAAAATTCAATTGCTCTAAACATTTTAATGGCACCATCTTTCCCTACAATCATATATCTAGGTATCCAATCTAAAGCTATTGATTTACAAAAAGAACTTTTCTTCCATTTTTTAGTGAATAAATAATGTTTTCCTTTTAAATTGTGCTTTTCAATTCCTGTTTTCCACGATTTTACATCTTTATCTAAAGATAACATTAGATACACTAATTCTTTATTGTTTTTTTGCAAATCTTGTAATTTAGGAATACTACCTACGCAATCATGACACCAAGAAGCCCAAATATCAATAAATATAGTTTTACCCTTATACATCTTCAAAATTTCTCCAAATGAGACTGTGTTTCCATCAAAATTAACAAAATTTTCATCTAAGGCAATGCCTTCAAATTCATCTTGGCTTTGAGCAAATATTGATGACGTGATAATTAGTAAAGTAATAAGTAAATTTTTCATGTGTTTATTTTTATTATTTAATTTGGGATATAGGACATTCATATTAACATTTTTCTTATGTCAAGTTTTTAATTGTATTAAATTCGTGATAGATTCTATTTTTACAGTTTATATTGTTCGTATTCTTGGATCTAACCATCCATAAATTACATCTACAAATATATTAATAATAATAAACATTGCAGCTATAATTATAGACGAACCTATAATCACAGGGTAATCTTTCTGATTTAAGGCATTGATAATTTCTTTTCCTAAACCATTCCATCCAAAAATAAATTCCACAAAAACAGCTCCTGCTAACAAAGAAGCAAACCAACCAGAAATTGCTGTAATTACGGGGTTTAAAGCGTTTTTTAAAGCGTGTTTTCTAATTGCCTTGTATGTGGACAATCCTTTTGCTTTTGCTGTTCGGATATAGTCTTTATTCAACACTTCCAATAAAGCGTTTTTCATCAACGGAATAATAACTGCCAAAGGTCTTATCCCTAACACTATTGCTGGTAATAATAAATTTTTTAACTGAATAAATTTCCCTTCGCCAAAATCATCTACTTCATAAAGACTACCTGTCATATTTAGATTAGTGTATTTATGCAATACAAATCCAAAAAACCATGCAAATAGTATCGCTGAGAAAAAGGAAGGAACACTCATGCCAATAATACTTATAATGGATATTATTTTATCAAAAAAAGTATCTTTATACAAAGCGGATAGTATTCCAAAAACAATTCCTATAACAATAGCTATCAGAATAGATGTTATAGCTAAAATAGCTGTATTTGGCAGTGTTTCTGCAATTATTGAACTTACTTTTTTACCGCTTTTAGCATACGATTCTCGTAAGTATGGAAATTTTAAAACCGTAATAGTTTCTCCTATTGTAAACAATGTAATATATTGATATTTATCTTTTTTTAAATATGTAAAATCTGCTACTTTAGTACTATGAAATGATACTGGAGATAAATCATTCAAATACAAAACATATTGCTTTAGAATTGGCTTATCAAATCCGTATTTTTTTTTAATTGCAGTAAGCTGCTCATTATCTTCGTGCTGACCTTGCATCATTTGTGCCGAGTCGCCTGGTATTTTATGTAAAATAAAAAAGATTATTGTTACTACTCCTAAAAGCGTAATGATTCCATACGTTATTTTATGTAGCAATCTTTTAAGCATGTAATTCAATTTTAAAACAAATATACTGAAGATTTATTGATGTGCTTATTTGTTGCTAGTTTTATTTGAAATAATAACGAATAGCGGTTAGTTTTTTTAATTTAAAGAGTTTTTATACTGATACTATTTATGGTGAATAATTTTATTAAATTTGCCAAAAACAATACAAACATGACTAAAAAGGAGCTCATTAAACAAATACGTAATAAAAAATCTTTTTTATGCATTGGCTTAGATGTTGATTTGAATAAAATCCCTAAACATTTACTTGAAAAAGATGATCCTATTTTCGAGTTCAATAAAGCAATTATTGATGCCACACATCATTTAGCTGTTGCTTACAAACCTAATACGGCTTTTTACGAAGCTTACGGAATAAAAGGCTGGAAATCTTTAGAAAAAACAATTAATTACCTCAACAATAATTACCCTGAAATATTCACTATTGCCGATGCCAAACGTGGCGATATTGGAAATACTTCAACCATGTACGCAAAAGCTTTTTTTGAGGATTTACAATTCGATTCGGTTACTGTTGCTCCATACATGGGAAGCGACTCTGTTGAACCTTTTTTAGCATTTAAAGATAAATTTACTATTCTACTTGCATTAACATCTAATAAAGGTGGTTTAGATTTTCAAGGCTTACAAAGTGATGATAAAAAAGTTTATGAGCATGTTTTAAAAACTGCTTTAACTTGGAAAAACGCTGATAATTTAATGTTTGTTGTTGGCGCAACTAAAGCTGAATACTTTAAAAATATTAGAAACATAGTGCCAAATCACTTTTTATTAGTCCCTGGAATTGGAGCGCAAGGCGGGAACTTACAAGATGTTTGTAAATATGGTTTAACCGATGATATTGGCTTGCTAATAAATTCTTCTAGAAGTATTATTTATGCTTCTAACGGAATTGACTTTGCTGAAAAAGCAAAAAAAAGTGCTTTGTTTTTACAGCAAGAAATGGAATTACTCTTACATTATTAAAGCCCTAATTCTCTGTGCTTATTTATATTAACACCAATTCTATTTCAAAATACGCTAAATAAATTTGAAATATTTTTATGTTGAATTGGTATAAGTTACACAATACAACACCTTACACATATTTTAAAAGCAATATCATTGCCATTTGAAAGCGAGGGCATAGATAGGCTTTTAAAATTATAGTATATTTGCAATATCTTAACCAATTTTAAGCATAACAAAGGCTACGATACAAACCTCATCACTAAAAAGATGAGGTTTGTTATTTAAAACAATTACTTAGTCACGTAATTAAAAAATCTAAAGAAAAACCTAGAGATATTTTTGAACTTAATGACGGTAGAATTGTAGTTAATGGTAATACCTTTTCTAATAGAAAAGAATTTGATGAAATTTTAAAAATTGCTAGACAAAAAATTAAGGTTTCTAATTTCTTTAAAAGATTGATGTTTTGGAAAAAATAAAAGGCTTAATTTCTAAAGATGTTAAAACCCATTTAGAAAACTTAAAACGTTTTGTTTATTATTACAATCACGAACGATACCCTACAGATTTATTTGGTTTAACTCCTATGCAAGTAATCAAAGGAAAAATACCTGATAAAGATTATTTTAAAAACCAAATTGCTGAAGCTAAAATTGATAGAGTACATACTAATAGAGCTTTTAATAA
>CAYOFS010000172.1:0-4069 GCA_964403095.1 uncultured Flavobacteriaceae bacterium
TCTTTTTAAATTTTATTATATATTTTAATTCCACTAAATTTGCAGTAGAGCCATCAACTTTTATATCTCATCCATTTATAAATTTCTTTATAGCTTGGTTTTTTTCCATACATTAAGATACCTACTCTATAAATTTTTGCGGCTAACCATACAAATAATAAGAAATTAAGTATTAATAAAACTAATGAAACCACTATTTGTATTATTGGAACACCAAACGGAATACGCATTAACATAACTATTGGCGATGTTAATGGTATAATTGAAAATGCTACAGCTATTGGACCGTGAGGATCTTTCATTACAGCTACAAGACCAACATAAACCGCTAAAACTAACGGCATCATTACAATTGGCATAAATTGTTGTGTATCTGTTTCACTATCAACTGCTGCACCAATTGCGGCATATATTGAGCTGTATAATAGATAACCACCTAAAAAGTACAAAATAAAATACACCAATATTGAAGTCCAAGGTAACTGATTACTAAGTTCTGTTATTACATTTTGAATTTTGCCATCAGCCATCATTTCTTTTACCATTTCCATTTGTTCTGGTTGAGGATTTGCTGTTTGCATTTCGCCAAAATTAATTCCAAATACTGTAGTTGCTACAATGCCAAAAATGATAATTAAAATTCCCCAAATCGCAAATTGTGTTAATCCTGCCAAAGCATTACCAATAATTTTTCCCATCATTAATTGAAATGGTTTTATTGACGATATAATAACTTCAATAATTCTACTTGTCTTCTCTTCTATTACGCTACGCATTACCGAAGTACCAAATACCATAACGAACATCATAATCATGTAACCTGCAAATGAACCAATACCTACCTTAACACTATTCATAAACTTAGAAGTTTCTTCGCCAGAATAGTTAGTAAGCTTAATATCTGTACTAATTTTAGCCGATTTAATTTTAGCTAAATCAATACCCAAACGATGTAATTTTTGATTTTTAATATTGCTTTCTATTTTTTTCTCTAAAGAATTTACCGTTTCGGTATTTGGTGTTTTTTTTGAGTAAAAGCTAATATCTTGCGCTAATAATTCTAAACTATCTTGCTTAGGAATAGTTAGTAAACCATAATATTCTTTTTCTTCGGCTATTTTTTTTGCTTTATCAACTCCAATGGAAGTCAAATCAATATATTTAACTGATTTTGTGTCTTCAAAAGCATTTTGAGAAAATAATTTTGCTTCATCTACAAAAGCAATTGTTTTTATTTTACTATCATTTGCTTTTCCAAGAAATATAATTAAGAACCCCATTCCGGCCATTAAAAATGGTGCAAGTACCGTCATAATAATAAACGATTTATTTCGAACTTTTGCGTTAAATTCCCTCTTTACAATTAATCCTAATTTACTATCCATTATTAACTATTGTTTTTAACTGCTTGAATAAAAATATCACTTGCATTTGGAATAATTTCCGTAAAGTGATTTACTTGTGCTTTACTTGACAAAAACTGAATTAAATTAGATGATGTATGACCATCTTTTAATTTAATATTCAATTTTAAATCCTCTTCTAATGATTTGAACGATGCTTTTGAAACACTATATTTCTCTTTAATTTGTTGCTCTAAAACGTCATGATTATCAGTAATCAAACCTACTTCAAAAGTATTGGTTTTAAATTTCTTTTTAATATCAGTTAAATTTCCTTCCAAAATTTTATTGGAATGATCTATCAAAGCGATGTGATCACATAACTCTTCTACCGATTCCATTCTATGTGTTGAAAAAATAATGGTAGTACCTTTATCTCTTAATTCTAATATTTCATCACGAATTAAATTTGCATTAATAGGATCTAAACCACTAAAAACTTCATCAAAAATTAACAATTTAGGTTTATGCATAACCGTAATTACAAATTGTACTTTTTGCGCTTGACCTTTTGAAAGTTCGTTTATTTTTTTATTCCACCAACTTGCAATATCAAATTTATCAAACCAATATTTAAGATTTTCTTTTGCTTCTTTTTTAGACATTCCTTTTAGCATGGCTAAATAAATTGCCTGTTCACCAACTTTCATGTTTTTATATAAACCACGTTCTTCTGGTAAATAGCCAATATATTGCACATCGTTTAAACTTAACGGTTTGCCATCTAACAAAACCTCACCCGAATCTGGCATGGTAATCTGATTTATTATTCTAATCAGCGTTGTTTTACCAGCTCCATTTGGCCCTAATAATCCGAAAATAGAATTTTTAGGCACATTTATAGACACATTATTTAAGGCTGTAAAGTCTCCAAATTTTTTGGTTACATTTTTTACTTCAAGTAAATTACTCATACATTTTTTTAATTAGGCTTCAAATATAGTAATTAATGTTGAATCGCTTATTTGCTAAAACGTTTATTTACTTCTTTTAAAGGAATTGATTAACCCTTATTATTCATAATTTCCCGTAATAAAAATCTCAAACATTAATAAATAATTTGGAGCGCAGTAATTTTTCACTGAAAGAAACCTAACCCAAATTATTCACAAATTTTCTATTACAAAGCCAAACTATCTTATATTGTATCTTCTTAGCTAACTTAGTGCTTGGATTAACGTTTAACATTACTAGACTAAAACTACCAGATTATTTAGTCAGTTTCCTTCTTCTTCGTTCTGTTTTCAATAATGTTAGCTCTCTACTTGTTTGACCTGCAATTGATGTGTTTTCTTCAGTTCTCCTTATTAAATAAGGCATTACATCTTTCACAGGACCAAAAGGCAAATATTTAGCAACATTATATCCGTTTTCTGCTAGATTAAAACTAATATGATCACTCATGCCGTATAATTGACCAAACCATAAACGTTGATCATCTTTAGATATATTATGTTTTTTAGCCAATTTGGTTAATAATAAAGAACTCTCTTCATTATGTGTTCCTGCAAATATAGCCATCTTTTCATGCTCCATCATATAAAGAACAGCTGCATTATAATTATCATCTGTCGTCTGCTTTGTATCACAAATAGGCGATTTATAAGATTTCTCCTCTGCCCTATTACGTTCCTTTTCCATATAAGCGCCACGAACTAATTTCATACCAATATAAAAATTATGCTCTTTTGCTACTTCATGTAAATCCTTTAAATAATCTAACCTATCCCAACGATACATTTGTAAAGTACTAAAGACAATTGCTCTGTTTTTATTATACTTTTTCATCATTAACTCTATCAAATCATCAGCTGCTGTTTGCATCCAACTCTCTTCTGCATCAATTAATAAAGCAACATCATTATCAAATGCTTTTTTACAAACTGTATCATAACGCTCAACAATTCTATTCCATTCTTCACTTTCTTCATCGGATAAATCAATATTCTCTGTCAATTTTTGATAAATTTCAAAACGCCCAAATCCTGTTGGTTTAAAAACCGCAAACGGAATACTATTTTTCTCTTTTACAAAATCAAGTATTTTTAAGGTTTTATACATAGCAAAATCAAACTGTTCTTCGGTTTCTTTACCTTCAACAGAATAATCTAAAACTGCATGTACTTTTTTATCATACATTTTATCAATGGTATCCATACAATCCTCTTCGGTTATTCCACCGCAAAAATGATCAAAAACTGAAGCTCTTATTAAATGTTCCACAGGTAAATGTGCTTTTAAAGCAAAATTAGTAATTGCAGTACCAATACGAACCAACGGCTCATTTTGTATCATTTTAAATAAAAAATATGCACGTTCTAACTCACTATCTTTTTTGATTGCAAAGGCAACTTCTGTATTTTCAAATATGTTTTCCATTATAAAATAATTGTTATACAAATTTAAGTATTAAACTCTGATAAAAACAAATAATAAATCATTAATATTCTAAAAAAAAGGACAAGAAAAAGGGGAAATTAAATTGAAATAACAATAACCTCATTAACAACTAAATACTGAAAACCAAAAACTGAAAACTGAAAACCAAAAACTGAAAACCGAAAACCGAAAACCAAAAACCAAAAACCAAAAACTGAAAACTGAAAACTGAAAACCGAAAACCAAAAACCAAAAACTGAAAACTGAAAACCAAAAACCAAAAACCA
>CAYOFS010000173.1:0-4047 GCA_964403095.1 uncultured Flavobacteriaceae bacterium
ACTTATTTTTTCATTTTTCAATAAATTAAGTGCTATTTTATTTAGAATAGAAAAGGTCAACCCATATCAGTATAATACAAGTCTTTATTAATGAACATGATTTTATGGTTGTTAAATTAGACTCATAACCCTTATATAATTAAATTATAGATATTTACTTACGGAAATGTAAATTTGCTATGCCTTTGTTTAATACAATTCTAAACAGAAGTAAAATAAAAAAACATGAGTTTACCCTGATTATTGTTCCTTTTAAATTTGTGTATTAAAATACTTATCGTACATTTGCGATAAGAAATGAAGAGAACATTAGAAAACATAGAATATACTACACAAGTCAAAGAGGTTGCAAAATTCGCTAAGGCTTTAGCACATCCAACTCGTATTGCTATCTTAGAACATCTAGACAATCAATCGTGCTGTTTCACAGGTGATTTAGTAGATGTTATTCCTCTAGCACAATCGACTATTTCTCAACATTTAAAAGAATTAAAAAACGCTGGCTTAATACAAGGAACAGTTGAGCCACCAAAAATAAGATACTGTATACATCAAGAAAATTGGCAAAAAGCCAAAAAATTATTTCAAACATTTTTTAAATAATACATAAATGAAAACAATTAAAATTTTAGGAACAGGTTGTCCAAATTGCACACGTACAGAAGCTATTGTAAAAAAAGTTGTAGATGAATTACAATTAGAAGCTAACATTATAAAAGTAGAAGATATTCAAGAAATTATGGCTTATGATATTATGAGTACTCCAGCAATTGTAATTGATGAAACTGTAGTTATAAAAGGAAGAGTACCAAGCTTTGAAGAAATCAAAAATTTACTTACAAACGACACTTGTTGTTCAAGTGAAAACGATAGTTGTGAGCCTCAAGAAGATGATAATTCAAGTTCTTGTTGTTGTTCATAAAAAAAACGCTTATATCCATCAAGTAAAAAAGTAATTTTTATGACAAAAAACAATAAAAAAATACTCATTCTATGCACAGGTAATTCATGTAGAAGTCAAATGGCAGAAGGCTTTCTAAAATCATTTGATAAAAACCTTATAGTATATTCGGCAGGTACAAAAGCAAGTAAACAAGTACATCCAAATGCTATTAAAGTTATGGAGGAATTAGGTGTTGATTTAAGTGAAAATTATCCTAAAAAAGTAGATGGATTCTTAGATACAACATTTGATTTTGTCATTTCTGTGTGTGGTCATGCAAAAGAAAATTGCCCTGTTTTTTTTGGTGAAGTAAAAGAACGCCTACATATTGGTTTTGAAGACCCAGACGAACTAACAGGAACAGATGAAGAAATTATTAAGGAGTTTAGACGTATTCGTGATGAAATTTTACGTGATTTCTTTACTTTTTACCAAAAAAACATCAATAAATGAAATATTATAAAGTCCTTTTATTTTTTTTGATTGTAACATTATTCTCTTGCAACAAAGAGCATAAAGCACAGGTAACTTTTATAGAATTAGGTTCTATAAAATGTAAACCGTGTATTCAAATGCAAGAAGTTATAAAAAAAGTGGAAGCAAAATATCCAAAAAAGGTAAAAACCATCTTTTATGATGTATGGACAAAAGATATGGAACATTTTGCCGATGATTATAAAATAGACGCAATTCCAACACAAATATTTTTAGATAAAAATGGAAGGGAATTTTTTAGACATGAAGGCTATTTTAAGTTTGAAGAGTTAGAAAAAATTTTACTTCAAAAAATAAATTAATTCACATTATTTACTTGATTATTTAATATAAAAACATGTTTAATTGGTTAGAAAAAATAGCGCAATATTTAGTAAATGATTTAGCAAAGATAGACCCTAATAGTCATTTATCCGAAGCATTAAATTTCTTTATCTATGATACACTAAAAATTCTTATTCTTCTTTTTATCATCATTTATTTTATGGGAATTGTAAACAGCTATTTCCCTATTGATAGAGTTCGCAATTATTTATCAAGAAAGAAACTATACGGTTTGGAATATCTCATGGCAAGTTTATTTGGTGTTGTAACTCCATTTTGCTCTTGCTCATCAGTTCCGTTATTTATAGGTTTTGTAAAAGGCGGTATTCCACTTGGTGTTACCTTTGCTTTTTTAATAACATCTCCTTTAGTTAACGAAGTTGCTATAGGCTTATTTATCGGTTTATTTGGATTAAAAACCACTACTATTTATGTTGTCACTGGTATTCTATTAGGAACAATATCTGGCATGATATTACAACAATTAAAGTTAGAAAAACACTTAACTCCTTGGGTAAAACAAGTATTAGAAAATGCTCAAAAAGAACAAAATGCCTTTATTGCCAAAAAACAACCTTTCAAACAACGTTTACCTGTTATTTGGAAAGAAGCAACAACTATTGTCAAAGGTGTTTTACCTTATGTCGTCATAGGAATTGCCATTGGCGCAATAATGCATGGGTATATTCCTAAAGGTTTTTTTGAACAATATATGAGTAAAGATAACTTTTTTGCTGTTCCGCTAGCAACTATTTTAGCTGTTCCAATGTATTCAAATGCTTCTGGAGTTTTACCTATTGTACAAGTATTAGTTTCAAAAGGTATTCCTATAGGCACTGCAATTGCTTTTATGATGGGAGTTGTTGGACTTTCTTTTCCTGAAGCAATGCTTTTAAAAAAAGTAATGAATTTAAAACTAATCCTAATATTTTTTAGTGTTGTTACATTTTGTATTATCATTTCTGGATATGTTTTCAATCTGATTTTATAATTTACAAAAACAAATTTCTAACCTCAAAAAATAATATAAAATGAAAAAAACAACTCTAATAATAGTTATAATAAGCCTTTTGGTATCTTGCAGTAAACCCGATAAGAAAAAGGTTATAAATATCGATTTAGGTAGCAACCGAATTGAAATACTTGATTTTTACGGTAAACATCGTTGTACATCGTGTATTCAAATTGAAGAAAACACAAAAGCAACATTAAATACCCATTTTCAAAATGATTTAAAAACTAAGCAACTAATTTTTAAAATGGTACAATGGGATGTGCCTGAAAACGAACATTTAGTTGATAAATTTAAATCTGCCGGAACTTCGTTAATAGTATATCGTGTTAAAGATGGAAAGGAATACATTCAAGATATTACTCTTTTAGCTTTTAAAAATTGTGAAAATCCAGAAGCTTTTACTATCATGTTGAAAGAGAAAATAGATAATGAGCTAAAAAAACAATAATGGAATACCTACAAAGCCTCTTAAATATTACTAATATCCCCATATTATCAGCTTTATTATTAGGCTTAATCACTGCAATTAGTCCTTGCCCTTTAGCAACAAATATTACTGCAACTGCCTATATTTCAAAAAATATTACTAATAAAAAGAAGGTGTTTTTAAGCGGTTTTATCTATGCTTTAGGAAGAGCTTTTAGCTACACCATAATTGGAGTTGTTTTTTATTTTGGAGCGAACCAATTTAATTTTAAAAAAATTTTAATGCTTAATGGTGAGAAATTCCTTGGTCCTTTATTGATAATTATTGGTTTGATGATGCTTAATATTATAAAATTAAGTTTTTTAGGAAAATCGGATTTTCAAGAAAAACTATCCGAAAAATTTAGAAACAAGGGTCTATTTGGTTCTTTTTTCATTGGCGTTATTTTTGCCTTAGCCTTTTGCCCATATAGTGGTGCTTTATATTTTGGAGCATTAATTCCAATGACTATTACAAGTGCTAAAGGCTTATATTTACCTATTGTTTTTGCTTTTGGAACAGGCTTGCCTGTGATTTTATTCACCTACTTACTTGCGTTTACAGTAGGGAAGGTTAGTACTTTTTATAAGCATATTTCTAAAACTGAAAAAATAATGCGCTTGATTGCTGGTGTTGTATTTATCTTATCTGGGCTATACTATATTTCTATAAATATAGGCTTTATATAAAGTACATGCCAATTCAACATCAAAAGTTGTTATTTTACTGATATTTAAAATCAATTATTATTTAGGTTCTACTGCAAATTTAGTGGAAAACCTTAGTTTTAATATCATATTTTGT
>CAYOFS010000174.1:0-3990 GCA_964403095.1 uncultured Flavobacteriaceae bacterium
TAAGGCATCGTCAATTACAACATTAGTTAATGTTGTGTTTCCTGTATTTGTAATGGTTATAACATAATTTATTGTTTCTCCTGGATCTGCCAAACCGTTACTATTTGCATCATCATAAGTGTCTGTTTTTATAACTGATATATTATTTACTTGAATGATATCGGTTGGTGTTGGATCATCTGGATCAGCATCTGTTTCGGTATCTGCATTGTCATTATCTGTATTATCATCTGGATCATCAGAACCATTAGTATAGGTAGTTCCACTATAATCTACATAGTTTACGGTTGCTTGATTTGTTACAATTCCGTTATCAATATCCGCTTGTACTAAAGTGTAAACTAATGTTACTGTTTCTGATGAATTTGGTGCAATTGAACCAGAACCAATAGGCTGATTTACTACACCTAATAATGGGTCAGTAATTGTTATTCCGTTTAAAGTTGTATTGCTTGTATTTGTAATAACAATAGTATAGGTAATGGTGTCTCCTGGATCCATTTGTCCGTTAGAATTTACATCATTAGATACATCTGTTTTTTCCACATTCATAGAACTGTCTTGCGGAAGATCAATTATAGTTATATCATCTGGATCATCTTCTGGATCAGTATCTGCATTATCATTATCTGTATTATCATTTGGATCATCGGAATCATTAGTGTAAACATAACCAAGAGGCGTTACATTGGTTATTGTAGGCGCTGTATAGGTTACTGTAGCTTGATTACTTATTTCTCCAGCATCAACTGCTGCTTGTGTAATGGTTTGTCTTACTAATACTGTATGTGTTGCTCCTGCAATTAAGTTAGGTATTGGTAAGCCAGTAATAACGGTTACTCCAGGATCGGCAAATTGAAAATTAAATAATGGACTATTACCGGTGTTTTCTATCTCTATAGTGTATAATACCGTTTCTCCTGCATCGGCTAATCCATCGGAATTTACATCGTTCCAAATTCCTGTTTTTTCAACTGAAATTGTAGTAACTACTACTTCTCGCCAGTCTAATTCTGGTGTTAAATGGTTGTCTAAGTTAGGGAAACTTGCTGGTGTTTGACCATTAGTAGGGTTTATTTGAGTATTATCATTATCGTAATTATCATCTAAACCATCTCCATCTGTATCGTTTCCTGAAGGATTTGTATTTGCAATGCCATCATTTGTAGTATCCCAACCTTCTATGGCATCGGTATGATCATCATTATCTGCATTGGTATCCATATAATCTGGTAAATCTGCACCATCGGTATTTTCTGGATCTATCCAAGTAAAGGCATTATCATAAGCATCATCAACACCATTGTGATTATTGTCATTTGTACTTGGAGCAACATAAGCATTAGAAGGTTGTCCTTCAATATTATCTACAATTCCATCATTATCAGAATCAATATCTAAATAATTATATCCGCCATTTCCGTCTGTATTTGGGAGTACATAATTTATAACCGCATTATAATACGAATCGTTTGTTTCTAATCCATTATCTAATCCGTTACTACCAACATTACTATCTGTTCGTCCATCTTTATCACTTGCATAATTATGGAAAGGAACATCAATATCGTGTGCTCCATTACCAGCTTCTACAATGTCATAAATTCCATCGCCATCCGAATCTAAATCTAAATGATTTGGATAATTATCGCCATCAAAATCTAATGGCAAACATTCTAACCAAATACCAATAGCAAAACCTTGTTTATTTGTTACGGTTTGAGAACTTACTTCTATTCGGGTTGCATCTTTTGACCTATAAACATAATAACCATTTCCTGCGGCAGTAATTCCCTCGGTACTTGTACTGATAACATTGTTGCTGTTTTGCGTATCTGCTTTTGGAATATGATCTAACTCTTCCCAAACTCTACCATTGGTTGTAAATATTAAACTTTCTAAATTTGGCATGTATGGATTAGTATTTTCTGCATCGGCTAATACTAAATCAGGTAAATAGGTTAATCCATTATAGGTTGCTGTAAATTCAAATGTAACATCTAAATCAACTCCATCAACAGCTGAATTATAAAATGCTTCTGATGTTCCTGGTGAATTGTAATAATCTTTTAATAAGGAAGATGCTTCTGTATTCATATCCACAGGAACATAATCTGACGTTGCTCCATTTGTTGCTACTGCATTTGTTACTGTTGCTGTAATTGTTGCGCCATCTGGTAAAGTAAATGTTTGGGAATCGCCAACATGAATACCGTTAGCAAAATCTCCTGTCCAATTTAACCAAAATATATTATCCCTATATGCTCCGGTTAAACCATTATTTGAATTTCCAAGGTTAACTTGGTTACATTTCATTTCTTCAAAATCGGTTATTCCATCATTATCATCGTCTATATCTGTGGATACACTAATTCCGTTGCCACCCGTAAAACCATCATCAGCATCTGGAATTCCATCACTATCCGTATCTAATTGTACTAAAATTATAGCTGTAGCCTGATCACAAACACTACTATAAAAACCAAGGCATATTTCGTATTCCAGTAGATATAACCCAGGACTTGTATTTGGCGGTATAGTAATTACACCACTATTGTTAATTGTTGCTCCTGTTAAACCTCCATTGTCAATTATGTCAATATTGGTGGAAATACTAAACGGACTAGCAATTACATCATTAACATTATCAATACCGTTTCCATGATCTTCATAGATACTTGGTGTAGTTCCTCCAGGGACAATTAAGGTACTTGTTATTACATCATCTTGTGCCTCAATACAAACTTGGGTATTTACATCATACATCACAAATACTTTTCCATTTGGTCCATCACCAGCAGTATCTAATGGATTGTATCTTAACCCATGAATTGGAGTTCCTGAATTTGCTAATGCTGTAATTGGGAAAACAGTAATAAAAATATTTTCTCCATTATCAGTTAGATAACCAGAGTCTATATATGTTACTCCGGGTATCGTTGTGGCAGACATTGCCATTGGATTTCCACTGGCATCAAGTGCTTGAATTTGAGATGCATGATCACCATCAGCATCTGTAATAACAATATATCTATTTACAGCAGATAAAAAAGGCACATTAAATGAATAATCAATATAATCTCCTACTGTAATTGCATTATCTAAAGCAACATAATTACGGAGGTTTCTACTATAAGTACCTAATAAATCTGGGTCAAATATCACTGCTCCTTGGCTAATATTAGCACCTAAAACGGTGTTGTTTAGCACATATTGATTGGCAGCTGCGGGATTTGCAAAATTATACGAAACTGAATTAGCAGGCCAAACTTCTGCATAAGGGTTTGGATGTCCAGCAATAGCAATGGAATTTAATAAAGCATCTGAAGTTGAATCTCCAGCTGCTCCTGAAATACTAAATGTAATATTTAATTCAGGAATATATGCGCTAGAACTACCTGGTGGAATAATATCCACACAGTCTTGTGCATATAAAAAACTTAAATTGAAAAATAAAAATAAGATTAAAATATTTTTATAAGAAATAAAATGCACTTTTTTATAAACAAGATTATAATTCATAGTAGTTAGTTTTGTTGTTGTAAAATTATAGTTCAATATCCAAATTAATTTGGTGAACTATAATTTTGCGAAGCAATATATATAATTAATAGTAAAGTACATAATAAAGATAGTAGTTAAGTGTACGGATTTCTAAATTCACACATATTTATTTATACTCTTGTAAAAACTTACACTTTAAAATATAGCCTAAAAACTTTTTTAATGACTGTTTATTAATGTGTTACAGTTTTGTAATGCGATTTTCAGTCAAAAAACAACAATTAATTAAAACCAGCTGATTAATTCATGTTTTATATGAAAATATTGATTTATTTTATAATTAGACGCCATTTATAAATGTTAAAAACAATAATTATAATGAAGTTTAATTACTTTTTTATACAATAAAACCTTTATAATTCGTTTAAATAAAAATAATCTTCTAATAATTATTAGAATTAGTATATTTGCAATCATTTTTTGAAA
>CAYOFS010000175.1:0-3970 GCA_964403095.1 uncultured Flavobacteriaceae bacterium
ATCGCAAATACTATCTGCTAACGTAGGTTGTTTGTGTATTTTCATAAGTTAAAAAACACAACTTTAAATGCTGATAATCAAATATATAGCTTATTATTTAATCAAATTTATTAACTTTTTCCTTGCAACGGTCTTAATATTTGCTTAAATTTGATACTAAATAATGCTATTTACGATGGAAAGATTAAAAAAAAACTTCATTAAAAAAACCAACGCCTTTAATTTACAAGAGCTTTTAGTGGTATTGGTAATTATCGGAATCCTATTATTATTGGCTTTACCTAACCTAATGCCATTAATTTCTAAGACTAAAAGTTTAGAAGCTCAAACACAACTCAAACATATTGCAAACTTAGAAAAACAGCATTTTTTTATGCATTCAAAATATAGTGCAGATTTTAATACTATTGATTTTGAAGCCCCTAAGACCGTTGCCCAGAATGGTAATGCCAATTATACCTATGAAATTACTGAGGCGTCTAATGCAACTTTTAGAGTACGTGCTACTGCGGTGACCGATTTTGATGCTGATGGAGTTTTTAATGTGTGGGAGATTGACCAAAACCTAACACCTAAAGAAATTGTAAAAGATTAAAACAGTTAACCGAAATTCACCCAATGCTATTGACACTTAAAATAACATGCCTTTTTGCACTTATAGCAATCGCAACACAAGACTTTAAAGAGCGAAAAGTCTATGTTTGGCTACTTGTTGGTGGTGGGTTTTTGATGTCTCTATTCTATTTTACAGAAAGCAATAACCTTAGTTATTTTACCAATATCAGTTTTAACTTAGGCATTTTAACCTTGGTTATTGGTATTTTACACCTTTATTCAAAATTTAAATTAAACTCGCCGCTTAATACAGCTTTAGGCTTAGGTGATGTACTGTTTTTTATAAGTATTGCTATAAGCTTCCCTATAACAAGTTTTATTATTTTATTTACAAGTTCATTGATTTTTTCTTTATTGGTATTTTTATTTTTAAAGTCGAGTTTAAAAGACAAAAATGTACCTTTAGCAGGCTTACAAGCTTTGTTTTTCTTATTCATTTTTAGTTCAAATTGGTTGTTTCAATTCACAAACCTTTATGCATTATAATGACTATAGATTTTAACATATCAACCGAATTACAGCAGATCTTAAGTGCTGAACAAGCATATCATTATCGTATTGTACCACACGCTCAAGAAAATGGTAGTATTATATTTAAAACTGATAATAGCGACAATAGTTTACAAGCGGAACTCCAAATTATTTTAGGCAAAGACATTGAATTACTTAAAGACTCCACAGAAAATATTCAGAAATATTTAGCTTCTAATTATAGAAAAAACAAACAAGCTCGTCATACACAACTGACCGATTCTAAAGATTTATTATTAAACATTATCTATGAAGCAAAATCATTAGGCAGTAGTGATATCCATTTTGAAATCTTTGAAAACACACGGCGTGTACGTTTTAGAATTGATGGTAAATTGCTAGAACGTTATGTAATCTCTGCAGTTGAATATCCTAAAATTATAAATCAGCTTAAAGTAAAAGCAGGTCTAGATATTGCTGAAAAACGGCTACCTCAAGATGGTCGTATCACCATTGATACCGAAACTGAAGAATATGATATTCGTGTATCTTCATTACCTACATTACATGGTGAAAAACTGGTTTTGCGTTTGCTTTCAAAAGATGCAACCAATATTCAATTGGAAAAATTAGGCTTTTCTGAAACGGAATTAAAACGTTATAAAAGTAGCGTTAAAAACCAAAACGGAATTGTACTCATTTCTGGTCCAACAGGTTCTGGTAAAACGACTACGCTTTATGCTACTTTAAAGCTTTTAAATACTGACAGTACTAATATTGTAACTATTGAAGACCCGATTGAATACACCTTAGAAGGTGTCAATCAGGTGCAGCTGAAAGAGAATATTGGGCTAGATTTCGCCAAGTCATTAAGAACCTTTTTAAGGCAAGACCCTGATATTATTATGGTGGGTGAAATTAGAGATGTTGCTACAGCAAATATGGCTGTTAGAGCTTCTTTAACTGGGCATTTGGTATTGTCAACCATACACACCAATTCGGCTTGGGCAACCATTTCTAGATTGATTGACATGGGCGTACCTTCTTTTTTAATTGCCAGCACTTTAAAACTCAGTGTTGCTCAACGATTGGTACGTAAACTATGTGTACATTGTAAAGTTGAAACCTTTATAGATACTGAAGTTTTCCCTGAAGGATTTTCAATTCCTAAAACTCTAACCAAGCATTATACTGCTAAGGGATGTGAGGAATGTTTCCATACAGGATATGCTGGTAGAAAAGCCATTTATGAAATCATACCTATTACACGAGAATTGACCGAGCATATCAAAAAAAATAGTTTAGAAATTGACGATTACCTCGATAAAAAAGAAATTTCAACGCTAAAAACTAATGCATTAAAATTAATTACTTTAGGTGAAACTTCTATTGAAGAAGTATATCCGTTATTGACCGATTAATTTTTTATGAAAAAAATATTATGAAAAAAAATTACTTTATAAAATTACTCTTTAGTTTTCTATTTGTTTGTAGTACAATCAATATTTCAGCTCAAGAAGATACACGTATTCAACAATTAAAAACAAAACTTGAAAGTATTATTATTGACGCTCCTGGTTTGAATCAAAAAGCTGAAATCAATGTAAATAACGTTGCTCTTTCTGACTTTTTACAGGCTTTAGCAAATACGCATAATATCAACTTGAACATTCATCCTGAATTGAATGAAATTACTATCAAAAATAATTTTTCAAATGCTACTGTAATTGATGTGCTTATATTTGTTTGCAAAGAGTACCATTTAGAAATTGATTTTACGGGCAACATTTTATCCATCCATAAAATTATTGAAAAAAAACCTGAATTTAAACAACGTACTGTCCCAATAAGCTATGACAGTAATTCTGATTTTTTTAGTATTGATTTACAACAGGATAGTTTGTATGTAGTTTTTAAGCAGATTATGGACGCTACCAATAAAAATTTAGTATTTTCACAAGGTCTTGCAAATTTAAAACTTTCAGGTTATATCAAAAATATGCCTTTTGATTCTGCCTTAGATAAAATTGCTTTTTCAAATAACCTTTCTGTCACCAAAACTAGAGATAACTATTATCTATTTGAACAACTTGATGATTTTGCTTATGATACAAACTCAAACAATGCAAAAGATCCAAAAAATAAAAAAAATAAAAAGCAACAACAACGCCCTAAAAAACAACGTCGCTCAAATTTTTTCTTTGAAATTAATGAGAACAAAACATTAAATGTAGATTTTACAAATACACCTATTGCTAATATTATATATGATATTGGTAATGATTTGAACAAAGATATGTTTATGGCTAGTCCGCTTGAACAAGCAGGAAATGCCACTGTAAAAGCTACTAATGTCAGTTATGATTTATTGTTGAATAAAATTTTGGAGAATACAGAATTTACCTATAAAAAAAGTGATTCTATCTATTATTTCGGAAAAAAAGAGCAAGTTTCTTTACGAGACGCTGTAGTTGTTCCGTTAATGCATCGCTCTATTGAAATAATGACTTCCAGTGGTGGTTTGGGGCGTCAAGCTGGAAGAAATAATTTTAATAATAGTTCTCAAAATTCTTATGGGAATAACTCTTATGGAAACTCTAATTCCTCAAATTACAGTAATAATTCCAATAACTTTAACAATTCTAACACAAACAGACAAGGAGGTGTAAATGGCACTACAAACAATAGACAATCTGTAAACACAAACAGAAGCCGTAACTTTTCTAGTAATTCCAATCAATTAGAATCACTGATTAGTATGTTACCAGATGATGCACTTAAAGATTTAAATGTAAGTGTTGATATTGAACTGAACAGTTTTATTGTAAGTGGCCCTAGTCAGAATATTGAACGTTTTAAAGAGTTTATAACTTATATTGACAAA
>CAYOFS010000176.1:0-3939 GCA_964403095.1 uncultured Flavobacteriaceae bacterium
GTAAATGTTTCGGGTACTGCAGGTCCTTTTGTTGTAACATCACAAACAGCTAGTGAAAATTGGACTACAGGAGAAAGTAAAACAATAGTTTGGAATGTTGCAGGGACAAATGCAAATGGGGTTAATGCTACTTCAGTTAAAATATCATTAGTAGATTTAGATGGAACAGAATTAGCTATTTTATCAGCTGCAACTTTAAATGATGGCTCAGAATCAATTACAGTACCAAACCTTGTTGATGATTCTGTACGAGTTATGGTTAGTGGTAATAGTAATATATTTTATGCTATTAATAGTGCTAATATTCTAGTTAATGTTAGCTGTACAGTTTGTCCATCCTCTGGAAATACAACTTATGAGACAGGTACTAGGTTAGTAGAATTTAATACAATTAATCATGCAACACCTTTAGATAAAACAGCTGGTTATACTGCAACAGGCGAATCAACTACAGTAAACAGAAATGATACATATAACTTAACGGTTAATATAAATACAGATGGTAATTATACAGCTAGAACTAAAGTTTGGATTGATTGGAATCAAAACTGTAGCTTTAATGATCCAGGTGAAGAATATGATTTAGGTTTTGCTACTAGTGTAGCTAATGGAGCGAGCTCTGCTTCACCTTTAGCTATTACAGTGCCTGTAGGAGCTAATTTAGGTAGTACAGTTATGAGAGTTTCAACAAAATATAATTCCTACGCAACATCTTGTGAAACAGGTTTTGATGGAGAAGTAGAAGATTATGTTATTGTAGTAGATAATGCAGCTGCAGTTAATGATGTAAATAAATTTGAGGGATTTGTTTTAAGTCCTAATCCAAATAATGGAAACTTTAATGTTAGTTTATTATCTAACAATTCTAATGATGTTTCAATTAAGGTTTATGATATGATTGGTCGTCAAATTTATTCAAGAAATTTTGATAATAAAGAATCTGATTTTAATCAAAATATTAAATTAAATAATGTACAACCAGGAATGTACTTAGTTAATATATCTGATGGAGTAAGATTTAATTCAGAAAAAATAATACTAAAATAATACAATTTTAATTTTAAAACACCCTTGATAATATATTAAGGGTGTTTTTTTATAGCGCAAATTATTAATATAAAATAAACACTTATGAAATTTTTACTATTGTTTTTAGTCATATCATTAAGTACTTGTAAAACAAAAGAAGTCAGTTTGATCAATAATTTATCCGTAAATTCAAAGGCAATTAAAGTAAATGAATGTCCCGAAGGAATTACATGTACTATTGAAGTATTTAAAAATAAAACATATACTATTGAAACAGATAGTATGAATAAAATTTATCCTAAAATAATTGATGGAGAAGATATTGTTGTAAAATACACATATAGCGTTGACAATCCCAATAATTATGCTGATGGAAATCAATCAGAAACTTTACATTTTATTATCAGTGAAAATATGAAATCCACTTTTACAGATAAAGGTTTACAAGATATAAAATTAACCTTTGGAAAAAATTGTTTTTGCAGGGATATTTTTGGCTTTTATAGGGTTGAAAAAGGGAATTTTACAGTTACGACTAACAAAAAAACGTCCACTGTAAATATAGAATTTTCTATTCCTAAATTAGGTAAAAGACAATTTATGCATACAGTTAGATTTAATATAGATTAGTCGTAGCGAATTTATAAATTTCGTATAAACTGCATGGGTAATTCCATGCGGTTTTTTTTGTATCTTTGTATTTATAATCATTAATATTTATAAAATGAATACAATAAAATTAGTACTGATATTATTAATCAGTTTTCAGTTTAGTTTTTCTCAAACGGGAGAAGGAGGAATGTGGATGCCAAATACAATTAAACAAGTAGAGGCAGACATGCAGAAAATGGGTATGACCCTTAGTGCAGATGATATTTGGGATACCTCAAAACCAAGTATTAAAGATGCAATTGTACAATTAGGTAATGGTTGTACCGCAGAAATAATGTCTGATAAAGCACTGGTGTTTACAAATCATCATTGTGGTTATGATGCTATTCAAAAAATGTCAACAGTTGAGCATAATTATTTAGAAGATGGTTTTTGGGCAACATCTTTTGATGAAGAAATGCCAGCAGATGGCTTAACAATAACTTTTATTGAGGATATAGTTGAAGTTACTGATAAGATTTTAAATGGCGTTTCAGATGATTTAAAACCGTCCGAAAGGCAATCCATTGTAGATAAAAACATAGCAGCTTTGAAAGTATCAATAACACAAGATGAATTTCATACTATAAAAATTAAACCTTTCTTTAAAGGCAATAAGTATTTTATGATTAAACGCACAACCTTTAATGATATTAGGTTAGTAGGAACTCCACCAGCAAGTTTAGGTAAGTTTGGAGGTGATACTGATAATTGGATGTGGCCAAGACATACAGCTGACTTTTCTGTTTTTAGAGCCTATGCAAATGATAAAAATGAACCAGCAAATTATTCAAAAACTAACAAACCTTATACACCTAAGTATTCTTTAAAAATTAATTTAGAAGATTTAAAAGAAGACGATTTCACAATGGTTGTAGGTTTTCCAGGTAGAACAACGGAATACCTAACTTCGTATGCTGTAAAGCACATTCAAGATATTGCTAATCCTGCAAAAGTAAAAGTACGTGAAAACACCTTAGCTATAATGGATAAACGTATGGCAAATGATGAAGCATTAGATTTAAAATTAGCTTCAAAACATGCAAGTTTAGCAAATTACTGGAAATTTTGGATTGGTGAAAGTCAAGGTCTAAAACGCTTTAAAGCAGTAGAAGCAAAACAAGAATTTGAAAAAGAATTTACAAATAGAATTAATGCAAATCCTTTATTAAAAGAAAAATACGGACATGTGTTACCAAGATTAAAAGAGTTATATACTCAAATAGAACCTTACGTTGCTGTACAAAGTTATGCTTCGGAAATTTTTGGTAGAAATATTGATTTACCATCTATTGTTACCATATCAGATATGTTAATTAAACGCTCCGAAAGTCAAGGCGAACCTTATTATAAAGCTGTTAAAGAGCGTTTTAAAGATTATATATTAACTAATACGTTGAAAGATTTTGATGCAGGAACTGACAAGGAAGTTTTTGCTACTTTAATGGATGTTTTTGTTAAAAATGTAGATTCTAAATATATCAGTAAGGAGCTAAGTAGTGCTTTAAAAGGTAAGTCAGCTAAAGAATTGGCAAATGAAATCTATTCAAATTCCAATTTATCAAGTCTTAAAAATATTGAAAAATTATTTACAAAAGAAACTTCAAGTGACTTTGCAAAAGCGCTAAAAAAGGATCCAGCGTATAAATTATTTAGTGCGCAACAAAAACTTATTGATGAAAAAGTATCGACTCCAGTAAATAAAATAAATACTGAAATAAATGATTTAATGAGTAAGTTTATGAAAGCCCAAATGTTGGTTTTTACAGAAAAAGAATTTTATCCAGATGCCAACTTTACTATGCGTGTAGCTTATGGTAGAGTAAAAGGCTTCGAGCCTAGAGATGCCGTTTTTTACGAGGCAAAAACACATCTATTTGGTGTAATTGAAAAATATGTTCCAAATGATAAAGAGTTTGATTTGCCACAAGGTATTATTGATTTATATAAGACGAAGAATTATGGTAAATACGCTGCTAAAAACGGAAAATTAGTTGTTAATTTTTTAGCTACAAATCATATTACAGGCGGTAATTCGGGCAGCCCGATTTTGAATAAAGATGGTCATCATATTGGCTTGGCATTTGATGGTGTTTGGGAAGGCGTGATGGAAGATGTTTATTACAGGTCTGAAGTTGCAAGAAGTATTCATGTAAAAGATAACTATGTATTGTTCATTATTGATAAGTTATCTAATTCCGATCATATTATGAAAGAATTGACAATTATAGAATAATAACCTGAGTTCGATCTAAACTT
>CAYOFS010000177.1:0-3929 GCA_964403095.1 uncultured Flavobacteriaceae bacterium
TAACACGTGTTCCTAAAAGCTTAGATGATTCGACGGTCATCGCTAGTCTGGGTGAAAAAGACGAAAATCTTCGAAAAATGATAAGTGAGGCAGAAGTGTGTGAGTTTATTAATAGTTGGAATATGAAGCAGCACTTTGCAGGTACGATTTTATATAAGAATGTTGCGATCAAATGTTCACCGAGGATTCGCAATTATATAATGAAAGTCAATGAAGGTTATGTGTACCTAGATTTAGTTAGGTGTAAAACGTACGATAGGTTTTTTATTACTCAATGTTACCATTGTTGTGAATTGAACCACATTGCAAAAAATTGTCCAAATAAAAACAAAATGCCAAATTGTGCCAAGTGTTCGAATCAACACAATACAAAAGAATGCCAGAGTAATGCCGAAAAGTGCGTAAACTGTAAAAAAAATTACCCATCACAAAAAAATGATCATAGTTCTTTTTCTCATACCTGTCCGCTAATGATTCATGAAAAAAAAATGATTATGCAAAAGACAAACTATTCAGAGGAAAAAAACTAGTTTTTGAGCCAAAAAATAGGCATAAATTGAATTTTTCTTTGTTAAATGTTCGTTCAGTTAGAAATAAGACTAATATTTTACGAGACTATATAACGGACAATTTTATTGATATTTTTTGCCTAACTGAGACATGGTTAAATGAGAAAGAGACAGCAATAATTTCGGAATTCGTTCCTGAAACACATGTGTTTCACCATTTTCCACGGGAGGGTAGGGGTGGTGGGGTGGGCGTGGTTTTGGCTAAATTTTTTAAAGGAATTAAATCTTTTTGCCATAAATGTAATTTTTTTGAGTGTATCCAGGTAGATTTTGAGCATGTAAACAAAGCTTTCACCATTTTTGTGATCTATAGGGCTCCAAGCAATTCATTTTCTCATTTTGCTGCTGAATATGAAAGTTTTTTAATGGAATCTAGCACAACAAATAGAAATATTTTGTATGTTGGAGATTTTAATTGCTGGGTGGAAGATTATACTAATAATGAGTCGATCATTTTTTCAAATATTTCAGACAATTTTGATTTAGTTAATCATGTCACGTTGCCTACATTTGATTCTGGCCATGTTCTTGATTTGATTTTAACGAAAACAAATTCTAATTTTCTTGGCAATGTAGAGGTAGAGTCAGTTGCCACCATTTCTGATCATAGGCTGGTGACCAGCACCATAAATTTGGGTGATGTTCCGAGGCTGGAGAGAAAAATATTTTTTCGTGCTAAAGGTTCCATAAATTCGGGCGAGTTTGCCAATTTATTAGATTCTTTGGTGAATATTACAGATTTTAATTGCGATCATTCTGATGGTGGAAGCTATTGTACTGGTTGCTTAGTTTCTAAGTATCGAGTGGTAACTTCCGATTATTTTAGTCAAAAAGCACCGTTAATTGAAAAAAATATTAGAGTCTGTGACAGTTATAATACATGGTATAATTCTGACATAAAACAGGCAAAACGTAGATTAAGAAAAGCAGAAAAATTATTTAAAAAGCATAAATCGGACTTTCATAGGGATGAATTTAAAAAATTACGCAAATTGAAGTGTGAATTAGTTTACAGAGCGAAAGTTTCATTTTATGGTGGTAAGGTTGAAAAATTTAAGAATGACAGCAGGAAGCTATACGGAGTTCTAAATGGTTTATTGGGCTTTAGTAATGCGCAAGATATCCTCCCACAGTGCGGAAGCGATTTTATTTTGGCAAACAAATTTAAGGATTTTTTCTTGAAGAAAGTAATTGATATTAAAAATTCTTTTGATGGAGATCTTGGTACAAATGAATATTCATTAATACCTGATTTTCCACTGAAATACTTTGAAAATTTTAAAAAAGTGGAATTTGGCGAAATGGTGAAAATAATGGGAAATGTTAATAAAACTTTTTGTCTTAATGATCCTTTTGATATTCGAAGTGTTGAAATTGATAAGGTATTGGAACCATTAGCTTCATATTACTGCCGTATTGTGAATAGTTCATTTAATGAGGGGAAATTTCCTCAAACTGAGAAATTCTCTTGCGTAAAACCCAGAATTAAAGGAAATTGTAACCCAGAAGAACTTTCTTCATATCGTCCATTATATAATACCTCTTTTTTGTCTAAAGTTCTTGAATCGGCGGCTCTTGTTCAATTATTGGATCATTTAAAAAAATTTGAGAGCTTCCCACGAGTTCAATCCGCTTACCGTGAATTTCACTCAGTGGAAACTGCCACTTGTAGAATTTATAATGATTTAGTCGTTAGAAAATGTAATGGGGATTGTACTCTATTGGTTTTATTGGATCTTAGCGCTGCATTTGATACAGTAGATCATGATATTTTGATGCGTGATTTGAGCCTATTGGGAGTTCAGGGAAAAGTTTTAAATTGGTTTTATTCTTTTCTGAATGATAGAGATTTTAGTGTAATTATTGGTAAAAATGAATCAGATAGAGCAAAAATGGTGACTGGTGTTCCTCAAGGGAGCATACTTGGTCCGGTGCTTTTTACGGTATACACAATTGAACTATTTTATCTTCTCGACTCACTTAATGTAGAGTGCCATTTTTATGCCGATGACACCCAAATATATTTTACGGTACTTGACTTGGAGCAGGGAAAAGTGAAATTTCATGAAATTTATACGGCAGTTGAAAGTTGGATGTTCAAAAGAAAATTAAAGTTAAATTCTGGTAAAACTGAAATTATGCTTGTTGGTTCTCAATCAAAATTGGAAATTTTAAATAATCTAAATGATATGACAGTTGGGACATCAATAGTCACTCTATCGAAGCAGGTAAAAAGTCTGGGCGTCGTGATAGACCAGAGTTTGTCCCTAAAACAGCAAATAAACTATACAAAGAAAAAAGCTATTTTTAATCTAATGAATATTTCCCGCATATCTAGGTTTATAAACGAATCTGCTCGAATGAAATTAGTACATGGTTTAGTTTTTTCTGTTATAGATTTTTGTAATTCAATTTATTATGGTTTGCCCAATTCAGATTTACATGGCTTACAAATTATCTTGAATAGTGCTGCTAGAATTGTTACGGGTATGCCACGTTTTTCTCGAGATCGCATAACTCCAGTTTGTATAAAACTACATTTTTTGCCCGTAAAGGCTAGAATTATCTATAAATTATGCCTGATTACATACAAAGCCTTGAAGTTCAATCAGCCAAAATATTTATCGGAACTTTTAAAAAAATATAATCCTGAAACTTCAATGAATTTACGAAGTATTGATGAGAATAGATTAAATGAACCAGTGGTATCCCGTAGCACAGTTGTTAAAAGGTCTTTTGAATATTCTGCTCCAAGGTTATTTAATATGCTCCCCATTGAAATTAGGCAAGAAAATACGGTGGAATCTTTTAAGAAGTCTTTAAAAACCTACCTTTTTACCCAAGCTTATGACATTTCAACGCAAAGTATTAGATCTGATTTTAAAGTGTAATTTTTATGGCCATATTTTAATTGTTTGTATCCAACTTATTTTAATTAAACATTTTTACTGCGTTGAAAGGTTTGATATTTCTCATTATAGTTCTTATCTGTGTTTTTTATGTACGAGTTATTTTTAATGTATACGACCATTTGTAACTGAATTAAAGAGGTTTATAGTGTAAATATTTTATACTTAGGAAATAAGTTTTACATTTTAGTATTTTTAACTTAGCTTTTTTCAATTAATTTCAATAAAGATTTTTTTATGTGTAAAAGTTTTAGGCGTAAGGAATGACAATTTGTGAATTTTAGTATTTTTTAGCATATTTTTTTAAAGTTTTGTATTTCATATTAGAAAGTCTGGCAGAAAGATTTTATCTGTGTTCCAGACTATAATCTCGAAATGTAAATAAATAAATAAATAAATATAAAACAATGATCAGAATATTGGGTTTGTCTCAGATTCCCACTTACAACCG
>CAYOFS010000178.1:0-2273 GCA_964403095.1 uncultured Flavobacteriaceae bacterium
TACTCCTCCAGCGCCTTCACTGCCATATTTATTTGCAGCAGCTAAACCTTTTAATACGCTCATGCTTTCTATATTGTTAGGGTCTAAATCTAAAAATCTACTTGAGCCGTTATTTCCATGAATAAAATCATTTCTAGAATTAGAATCGGCACTTGAGTTGGTTCCTGAACTAAAAGGCACACCATCTACAATAAATAAAGGTTGGTTACTTCCGCTAAAAGAGTTCATACCTCTAATATTAATGTTTGTACCAGACCCAGATAAACCACTTTGTTGGGTTATTCTAATACCTGAAGCTTTACCACTCAATACACGAGCAATATCTCCCTCAGCTCTACCACTCATTTTGGCTTCGGATATTTGAGAGACAGAGTAACCTAGCGCTTTCTTTTTTTTAGATATGCCTAAAGCAGTAACAATCACTTCGTTTAGTGTGTTTGCGGAGCTCATATTTACATTAACTTTGTTTGCTATGCCTACAGTTTTCTCAATAGTACTATAGGAAACATGTGAGAACTCTAAGACGTCTCCCGTTTTAGCTTTAATGGAAAAATTACCATCAAAATCTGTTACAGTACCTTTTGCTGTACCTTTAACTTTAACAGAAATATCTGTAATTGGTCCCATTTCATCGGAAACCACTCCGGAGATAGTTCGTTCTTGTGCAAAAGTGAATTGCACCATCAACACTGTAAGTAGTGTTAAAAAACTTTTTAAGGTTGTTTTCATTTATTTTGAATTTAAGTTATTTGACAAATAAAAGCTAAATTTTTGGATTATCAAAATAAAAGTTAAATAAAAGTTAAATAAAAGTTAATAAATTTATTAATTTATTCAATGTATTTTTACCTTTTTTACTAAAGAAATAGGCTTTACATTTGCAAATTCAAAAATAACTAAATTGGCGTTACGAGATTATACAAGAGAGTTTAGCACGAACTTAAAATTAGCTTTACCTGTTATGACAGGTTCAATTGGTCATTTATTGGTTGGCTTGGTTGATGATATTATGGTTGGAAGTTTGGGTCCAATAAAATTAGCAGCGACCTCTTTAGGTAATAGCTTAATTTTTATTGCTATTTCTATAGGAATTGGTTTTTCGTTTGCAATTACACCATTGATAGCAGAATCAGATGGTGAAAAGGACTTAAAAAAAGGGCGATTACAATTTCAGCATAGTATGTTACTGATGATTGCTTTGGCTTTTATATTGGTTGTTTTTTTATTTTTAATAAAACCTATTTTACATCATTTAAAGCAAACTCCAGAAGTAGTTGAGTTGGCAATTCCATATTTTAATATTGTTGCTATTTCAATGTTTCCTATGATAATTTTTCAAGGGTTGAAACAATTTACCGATGGCTTATCGCAAACAAAATATGCCATGCAAGCCACTTTAATTACTAATGTGATTAATATAGGCTTGAATTTTATACTTATTTATGGTTGGTGGATTTTTCCTAAAATGGGAATTGTAGGTGCTGCCATTGGAACTTTAGTTTCAAGAATTGTAATGGTTATTTTTATGCTTTATATATTAAAGAGTAAAAAAATATTTAGTCCGTATTTAATTTTATTGAAGGTTGATGAAATTCAAAAAAAGATCTTTAAAAAAATCATTAATATAGGTTTGCCTTCTGCATTACAAATGTTATTTGAGGTTGGTGTTTTTACAGCATCTATATTATTGGCTGGTGTAATTGGAGCATATCCACAAGCAGCAAATCAAATAGCGATTAAGATGATTGCAACTACATTCATGGTTTCAATTGGTATTGGAGTAGCAACAACTATACGAGTTAGTAATCAAAAAGGATTGAAAAATTTCAAAGATTTAAGACGAGTTGCTATTTCAAACATGCTATTAATTAGTATTATTATGACTGTTTTTACGGTATTTTTTATGTTATTTAAAGATATTTTACCGTTAATGTTCACTACAAACAAAGAGGTTGTAGAGGTTGCGGCTTCCTTATTAATAATTGGAGGCGTTTTTCAAATATCCGATGGTTTACAGGCTGTAGTTTTAGCTGCTTTGAGAGGTTTGCAAGACGTGGTTATACCTACTTATATTACTTTTTTTGCTTATTGGATAGTTGGTTTTCCTATTAGTTACTATTTAGGATTACATACCGAGTTAAAAACTTTTGGCATTTGGATTGGCTTGTTAATTAGTTTGACATTGTCTGCTTTATTGTTATTTTTGCGCTTTCAATATTTGTCACGAAAATTGATTGGTTGAAGCTTATATTTTATATTTTTCAAGAAAAAAA
>CAYOFS010000178.1:2373-3889 GCA_964403095.1 uncultured Flavobacteriaceae bacterium
TGGCTTTGCCATTGGAGGCTTAAATGTATTGTTTTTATATACGCATTTTTTAGATTCGGATTATTTTGGACTGATTACTTTTTTATTATCAACTGCAACCATTGTTTTACCATTCTTGATTTTTGGTATGCATAATACGGTGATTAAATTTTACTCATCATACAAAACTAAAATAGCACAAGATTCTTTTTTAACCATGTCTTTATTGTTGCCTTTATTGGTTATTATTCCATCGGCAATTATTGGAGTTGTTACCTACGAGTTTATTTCTAATTGGATATCTAAAACAAATCCATTAATTAAAAACTACACCTATTTAATTTTTTTAGTAGCCGTTTTTATGGGTTATTTTGAGCTTTTTTATGCTTGGAGTAAGGTACAATTACAATCGGTTATTGGTAATTTTATTAAAGAAGTTTTTGCTAGGTTATGTACTTCAATACTATTAATACTTGTTTATTTTAAGATTTTAACAAGTGTTGAATTTATTTATGCTGTTATACTTGTTTATGGAGTAAGAATGTTTTTAATGTTGCTTTATGCGTTGTATTTATATAGACCTCAATTTGTTTTTAAATCACATTATGATTTGGAAAAAGTAATTAAGTATTCTTTTTATATGATTATTGCAGGTTCTGCGGGATTTATATTATTGGAAATAGATAAATTTATGATACCACAAATCCAAGAAGGGATTTCAAAAGTGGCTTATTATTCTGTTGGCATATATATAGCTTCGGTCGTTGGTATTCCTGCAAGAGCTATGCAGCAAATTGCTACGCCAATCACGGCTAAAGCAATTAATAATGGTAATTTAAAAGAGGTTGAAATGCTGTATAAAAGCACTTCTATTAATCAGTTATTAGCAGGTGGATTGTTATTTTTACTCATAAATTTGAATGTTTCTGATTTGTATAGTATTATAAATAAACCCGAATTTTCAACAGGAATACACATTGTTTTAATGATTTCTATCGCTAAATTATTTGAATTGGCTATGGGAACAAATATTGCTATTTTAGCTAATTCTAAATATTATAAAGTTTATTTTTACTTGTCTTTAATTATGGCTATAAGTGTTATTTTTATGAATGATTGGTTGATTAATCTATATGGAAATAATGGTGCGGCTTTAGCTACTTTGATAGTAGTGTCTTTGTTTATTAGTATCAGAATTTTGTACGTTTTTTTTAAATTAAATATTCAGCCATTTTCTAAAAAAACACTACTTATTTTACTGCAAATTAGTATTATTTATGGAGTTTTTTATTTTATTGACTTAGAATTTAGTGCTTTTTTAAATATAATATTAAAAACGATTTTAATTAGTCTGTTATATTTGTTTATAGCTTATAAATTAAATATTTCAAGAGAATTTAATGAGTTAATTAAGAGAAACACACCTTTTGTTGAGTAATTTAAGGTTAAATAGCGCATCTATTTGTATCGGAAATAATTATCAAGGCAAGCTCATAATTTTACACTTTAATTAAGAATACTTGTGTATATTTGGCAT
>CAYOFS010000179.1:0-3882 GCA_964403095.1 uncultured Flavobacteriaceae bacterium
ATTGCAATATGCGCAGAAATTTAATGATGAGGTTATTGTTGATGAGGTTTATAAGTTATATTTTAAGTAGTTCTTTCCATTGAGAAAAAATATCTTCATTTTTTAACTCTAAAAAATTGGTGTAGCTATTATTGCCCATTTCAATTCGTAAGCTATCATTAATCATTAATTTTTCAAGATTTATAGCCATTTGCTTTTCGTCATTTTTAGGAGAGAAAAAACCATTATATTTATCTGTAATCATATCTGAAATCCCACCATAACTTTTAGTACTAACTATAGGATTTTTAAAACTTATAGATTCATAAGCAAACATAGAAAAACCCTCCGAATCAGATGTAACTATTGAAATAGAACTTTTTCTTATAAACTTATCTACATTGTTTACATAACCAAAAATTTTCACATTAGTTAAGTTGTGTTTCACAATGTAAGTGTCCATTTTTTTTGAAATTACGCCATAACCTAAAATTTGAAGTTTCCAATTAGGATGCTTAAGGTGTAATAACTTCCACACCTTTAAAGATAGCATGGCGTTTTTATGTTTTCTTACAAGACGAGAAGCAAAAACGATAGTCTTATTTTTATTTAAAATATCAATTTCTGTATTATTAAATGATGTTGGATTGTGAATTGTAATAATATTGTCATTGTTTTTATATAGAAAACTTAATTCTTTTCTAACGCCATTTCCTACAGTAATAAAGCCATCCTTACTGTTGTTAATAATGGTTTTTAGTTTGTGTTTCTTAATAGGATAAACAATAATTTCCAAAATTAGTTTAAGTAAATTAACGGGCTTTTCTTTTATATCACTCCAATAAAAATTCTTTTTTAAATATGCGTAAGGAGAGCCGTGATAGTGAAGAAAAGCTTTGCAGTTTGTGTTTTTTGTTGCTTGTAAAATATTTTTTGAAATTGACATATTATCCCCTTGAAAAATAAGATGTGTAATCCCTTCTTTATTAATGTAATCTTGCAGGTCTTGTACTATTTCCTTTTTTCTTATAGTTTTGACAATTGTTTTAGTTTCAAAATCAATCATTTTATTTTTTACATCTTCCTTGGCAAAAGAAATAATACTAAACACATCTAATTGATTTTGTTTAAAAAGTGAAATTAATCTAGAAGTAACTCTTTCTACACCACCAACAGAAGTATGGTTGATTACAAAAAAGGATAATTTGTATTTCATTAAATTAAATTTATTTGTAAAAATAAACTATTTTTGTTATTGTTAGTTAAATTAGTTTTATGAAGTCATTATTTTTTGTTAGTTCCCCGTTAGAAATGATTTGTGCAATTGAAGCAAGAAGTCAATTTAAAACAACTAATAATATTTTAGTATTGTATTTGTTTGATTTAGATAAAAAAATAATAGAATCAATCAATTCGTTAACTGATACATGGCAACAAATTCACACTCTAGAAAGAAGCTCCATTAACTATGGTAAGAAATGGATAGTACTTACTAATACATTAAAAAAAGATAAATACCAATACTTATTTACTGGAGGAATGACTTTCTCTGCTCATTTCTTACATAACATAAATTATCAAAAACAATATTTTTTAGATGATGGTACATTAACCTTAACAAATGTATCTTATTTTAAAAAACATGGAAATTTAACAAAAAAAATGTCACTTTTTCCAGGACATAATAAAACTAAAATTAAACATAAATTAAACGAAGCCTTACATAATTTATTTGGTCATAAATTACGAGGTAAATGGGAGAAGTTAAATTTATTTACTTTTTTTGATTTTAATAAACACCAAAATATACATGTTAAAAAAAACAAGTTACTTTGGTTTGAAAAAGTAAAGAGTGAAAAAGAACTTACCGTTAATAATAATTTAGTTTATGTTATTGGAACTCCACTTGTTTTTGCTAAAGTTGTTAGTGAAGAATATTATCATACTCTTTTACATAAAATTGAGGTTTATTTTGCTGATAAAAAAATTGTTTATATACCTCATAGATGGGAAAGAAAAGAAGATGTGAATAAAGTTAAAAGCGTATTTAATTTTGATATAAAAAAAAATAAAACCATTATTGAATTAGATTTTTTAACTCAAGGCGTTTTACCTAAACATATTGCAGGTACTACTTCTACAGCCTTATTTACATTGAAACATTTATACCCAAATGCAACTACTTATACAACAGGCATAGATTTAGAAAATGTTTTTAATGAAAAGAAAGATGCGTTTAAAGCTATTTTAGAATATCAAAAGGGATTATTTAAAGAGATATGAAAAATAAAAGAATTACATTAATTATTGCAACATATAACTGGATAGAAGCACTTGAATTAACATTGCTAAGTGTTTTAACTCAAACTAAAATGCCTTTAGAAGTGATTATTGCAGATGATGGTTCTACATATAAAACTAAAGAATTAATAGACTCTTTTAGGGAAAAATTTAAAATTCCGCTTATTCATATTTGGCATAATGATGAAGGTTTTCGTCTAGCAGAAATTAGAAATAAAGCTATTGTAAAAGCAAAAGGAGAATTTATTTGCCAAATAGATGGAGATATTATTTTGCATCCAAAATTTATTGAAGACTATTCCAATATAATAAAACCTGATTATTATTATAGAGGAAGTAGAGTAAGATTAGATAAAGAGCTATCAGGAAAACTAATAAAAAATAAAAAAATAAAAATTCATTTATTTACTAAAGGCTTATTAAGTAGATTTAACTCTTTCAGGTGTAGTGTTTTACATTACTTAATGAGTAAGCCAAGGAAAGAATATAGAAATGCTTTAGGTTGTAACATGGGTTTTTGGAAAAAAAATTTAATAAAAATTAATGGATATTCAAATGATATGACTGGTTGGGGACACGAAGATGAAGAATTATGCGCAAGACTTATAAATATTGGCATATTAAAAAAAAGAATTAAGCATAAAGCAATAGTGTATCATATTTATCATGAAGAACGTAGCTCTAGCGAGTCGGATAATCATAATAGCATGATTGAAAATGTGAAAAAAGAAAAAATTATTATAACAAATAACGGAATTAATGAACTCAGCTAATTCTTTTAAAACATCATTAATTATAGCTACTTACAATTGGAAAGAAGCTTTAAAATTGGTATTGATAAGCGTTAAAAAGCAAACAGTATTGCCTATTGAAATAATTATTGCTGATGATGGTTCTAATGAAGATACTAAAGAATTAATAAATTACTTTAAAAGTGTTTTTAAAATACCACTTGTTCATATTTGGCATGAAGATAAAGGCTTCCGATTAGCAGAAATTAGAAATAAAGCCATAAAACAAGCAAAGGGAAATTATATTATTCAGATTGATGGCGATGTAATTTTACATAAAGATTTTGTAAAAGACCATATTAATAATGCAGAAAAAGGAGCTTTTTTGGTTGGATCAAGAGTTTTGTTAGGAAAAAAAAATTTGAATCAAATTTTTAAAAATAAAAAAATCAATTTTAGTTTTTTTAACAAAAACATTACCAACCGTCAATATACTTTACGAATTCCTTTTTTATCAAAATTACTAAAATCCCCATCAAGTAATATTGAAAAAGTTATTAAATCAGCAAGAGGTTGTAATATGAGTTTTTGGAAATCAGATTTGATTACTGTTAATGGTTATAATGAAGCAATGGTTGGTTGGGGAAGAGAAGATTCGGAAATTAGTGCTAGGCTTATTCATTTAGGGTTAGTGAAACATAGAGTTAAATTCTCCAGTATTCAATATCATATTTATCATCCTGAAAAATCAAGAGATGGTATCAATATGAACGATACAATTCTTAATAATACAGTTGAAAATAATATTGTATTTGCAAAAAACGGCATAGAAAAAAACAAAAAATTCCACAGACCTAATAAAGTAACAGCA
>CAYOFS010000180.1:0-3866 GCA_964403095.1 uncultured Flavobacteriaceae bacterium
CTTTAAATAAAGGAAGTATAGATATTATGAGGTTTTTGTCATGTACTTAGAATTTATTGTGTTAAAATTACGTAAATTAAATATTCTATTTAGCTATAAATTCTAACTCTGGGTTAATTCTAATTTTTTGCTACGGATTTAGGTATCATATTCATTGGCATAAGCAATTTCTAAAGTTTTGTCAAAAAACGTCTGCCTTACATATTCCTTCTATACTGTCCACCAACGCTAAAAAGCGAATTGGTAATTTCACCTAAAGAGCAAACTTTGGTAGCTTCCATTAATTGCTCAAAAATATTTTCGTTATTGATAGATTTTTCTTGTAATAAAAGGAGTTGCTCTTTTACTTTATCTGCATTGCCTTTGTTGAGGTTGTTTACTACTTCTATCTGATATTGTTTTTCCTCTTCGGTTGCTCTAATTACCTCTTTCGGTATTTCGGTTGGTGAACCTTTTGAACTCAAGAATGTATTTACACCAATTATTGGAAATTCTCCTGTATGTTTTAAGGTTTCATAATACAGGCTTTCTTCTTGTATTTTACTGCGTTGGTACATAGTTTCCATAGCACCTAAAACGCCTCCACGTTCTGTAATTCTATCAAATTCTATATAGATTGCTTCTTCTACTAAATCGGTTAATTCTTCTATGATAAAAGCGCCTTGTATTGGGTTTTCATTCTTGGTTAATCCCAATTCTTTATTTATAATTAACTGAATTGCCATTGCTCTACGAACACTTTCTTCCGTTGGCGTTGTAATTGCTTCGTCATACGCATTTGTATGTAGCGAATTACAGTTATCGTATATTGCATATAACGCTTGTAAAGAAGTACGAATATCATTAAAATCAATTTCTTGTGCGTGTAAAGAACGTCCAGAAGTTTGAATATGGTATTTTAACATTTGTGCTCTTGAATTTGCACCATATTTATCACGCATTGCTTTTGCCCAAATTTTTCTGGCAACTCGACCTATTACTGAATATTCTGGATCAATTCCGTTAGAGAAAAAGAAAGATAAGTTTGGTCCGAATTTGTTGATATCCATTCCTCTAGAAAGATAATACTCCACATAAGTAAATCCGTTAGACAAAGTGAATGCTAATTGTGAAATTGGATTTGATCCTGCTTCGGCAATATGATACCCAGAAATGGAAACCGAATAAAAATTACGGATAGCATTTTCAATAAAATATTCTTGCACATCGCCCATTAATCGCAAGGCAAATTCTGTGGAGAAAATACAGGTATTTTGTGCTTGATCTTCTTTTAAAATATCCGCTTGAACAGTTCCACGAACTTTAGCAATAGTTTCATATTTGATTTTTGTATAAACATCTTTTGGTAAAACTTCATCACCTGTAACACCTAAAAGCATCAGACCTAAACCATCGTTTCCTTTTGGCAAAATCCCATCTTCCATCTTCCTAAAGGGAAGATACTCTTTATTGTTTGTACCTATGTATTTTGGTTTTGCTACGCCTTTTTCTTTGTAAATAGCATTTATTTTTTGTTCTGTATCTTTTTCTAATCCGTTTTCTTTGATATATTTTTCACATTCTTGGTCAATTGCGGCATTCATAAAGAAACCTAACAACATTGGTGCTGGACCATTAATTGTCATGGAAACCGATGTCATCGGGTTGGTTAATTCAAAACCAGAATATAGCTTTTTTAAATCGTCTAAACAACAAATAGAAACACCTGCATTACCAATTTTACCATAAATATCTGGTCGTTTATCTGGGTCGTTTCCGTAAAGAGTAACACTATCAAAAGCAGTTGACAAACGTTTTGCTGGCATGCCTAAACTCACATAATGAAAACGTTTATTTGTACGTTCTGGTCCGCCTTCGCCAGCAAACATTCTGGTTGGATCTTCACCTGTTCGTTTAAACGGATAAATTCCTGCTGCAAACGGAAATTCTCCTGGCACATTTTCGGTTAAAATCCAATATAAAATATCGCCCCAAGCTTCGTATCTTGGTAAAGAAATTTTAGGAATATCTAATTGAGAAAGAGATTTTGAATGTGTTTTTATATTGATTTCTTTATCTCGAACTTTAAAGGTATAAATTTCGTCTTTGTAACGTTGTTTTTTACTTTTCCAAGTATAAATATTTTTCCAATTATGTGGATTTAAGTCCATTTTTACTCTGGCAAATTCTTTGAATAATAAGGATAAAAATTCTTTATCAACCGATTGTTTTGCTTCGTTTGTAATTGTGTCTTCATCTAATCCGTTTTTAGTTAAATGAGATTGCTTTGATTCGCTTTCAATTACAGATAAAATTGTTTGATAAATTCCATATAATTTTTGAGCAGTTATTCTTTCTTTTTTAGCAGTTTGATCATAAAGACGATTGCTTTCTGTAATTTCAGACAAATAACGTGTTCTGTTTGGCGGAATTATAAATTGCTTTTTACTCATTTCATGAGAAATCTCAAACGAACTTTTCCAATCTACATTTTGTTTTTCTACAATTTTATCAATTATTGCACTATAGACACTATTCATTCCTGGATCGTTAAATTGACTAGCAATTGTACCATAAACAGGCATTTCATCCATTGGTGTGTCCCAAAGATCATTGTTACGCATGTATTGTTTTTTAACATCGCGTAAAGCGTCTAAAGCACCACGTTTATCAAATTTATTAAGCGCAATTAAATCGGCAAAATCAAGCATGTCAATTTTTTCTAATTGGGTTGCAGCACCATAATCTGGTGTCATTACATATAAAGCAATATCAGAATGTTCGGTAATTTCGGTATCGCTTTGACCAATACCCGAAGTTTCTAAAATAATCAAGTCATAATTTGCTTCTTGTAATACTTCAATAGCGTGATTTACGTGTTTCGAAAGTGCTAAATTAGATTGACGAGTTGCTAACGAACGCATATAAACACGATCATTTTTTATGGCATTCATTCTAATTCTATCACCAAGTAATGCGCCACCAGTTTTTCTTTTGGAAGGATCTACCGAAACAATTGCGATTTCTTTTTTAGGGAAATCGGCTAAAAATCTACGAACTAATTCATCTACCAACGATGATTTTCCTGCGCCACCAGTACCAGTAATTCCCAAAACGGGAACTTTTGAGTTTTTGTTAAAATTGACTACTTTATTAAATTCTTCTGGTTTGTTTTCGGCTAAAGAAATATAACGAGCAATTGCGTTTACGTCTTTCGTTTTTATTTTTTCAATTTTTGGAATTGTTAAATCGGCTACATTAAAATCACACCTTTCAATCATATCATTAATCATCCCTTGCAAGCCCATTTTTCTACCGTCATCTGGAGAATAAATACGTGTAATTCCATAATCCATCAAATCTTTAATTTCTGATGGTAAAATTACACCACCGCCACCACCAAAAATTTTTATTTGCGGAGCGCCTTTTTCTTGAAGCAAATCATACATATATTTAAAATACTCATTGTGTCCGCCTTGATACGAAGTCATTGCAATAGCATTAACATCTTCTTGAATGGCAGTATTTACAACTTCTTCAACACTTCTATCATGCCCTAAATGGATTACCTCAACACCTGTTGATTGAATAATTCTGCGCATTATGTTTATTGCTGCATCATGACCATCAAATAGTGATGCTGCAGTTACAATTCGTATTTTATTTTTTGGCTTGTATGGTATAATATGTTCCATTATTATTGCTTGGTTTGATGCTGCAATTTACGGATTTTTTAGCCACAAATTACACAGACTATTTACTATATTAATATACTCAAGTTTCGGAGTTGTTAATAAGTTGATATTCAGTAAATACATTGTCAAAAAAGTTACATAATTTGATATAAATGCTTAATTTTGTGATAGTTACAAGATAAAACTAAACTA
>CAYOFS010000181.1:0-3852 GCA_964403095.1 uncultured Flavobacteriaceae bacterium
TTGAGCTACAATTACTCATTCATTTTATATTTGTTTTTGTATTCGTGAACCACTTTGTTAGGTTTCTATTGGTGTTTTCACTTTTCATAACGAAACCCTATAAATAATACGAGTTAACGTCTTGTAATACTAACAATAAAGTATGTATTTTTGTGATTAATAACAATATCAAATGAAAAAGAAAATATTTACAACTGCCTTATTACTTATAATAGGTTTTTTATCGTACCAAGCGTATGTGTTTTTTTTAGCACCGACAAGTAACCTTAAAGGAATTTATTTAGTGCCTAAAAATGCTACTTTGATAGTTGAAACCAAAAAACCAATTGATAATTGGTCAGATATTAGTAATAGTGATATATGGAAACATCTACAAAAAAACGATTATTTTAAAGACTTAACAAAAAGTTTGAATAGTGCAGATCATGTGTTTAATAAAAAAAAGAAATTAATCGATTTTATAGGTAATCGTGATCTTATTATTTCAATTCATGTTACTCAAAAAAAGAAATACGACTTGTTATTTATTGCAGATTTACAAAAAATAGCAAAATTAAATCTGTTAAAGACACATTTATCATCTTTTATAAATAATGATTATTCGTTAAGTAAACGAAAATATCACAACCATGAGATATTAGAGTTTTATAATAAAAAAGATAGGGAAACCTTATATATATCATTTATAGAAAATCAGTTAATTGCCTCATTCACTCATATATTAATTGAACAATCTATTGATCAATATAGTGAGCCTGTTATCGGAAGAGATTTACATTTTATCGAAATTAATAAAAAACTTGGCTTTGATAAAATGTTTAGGCTATATGTACAGTATGAATATATGGATAACTACCTTAATTGTTTTTTTAGCCAAACAAATAATTTAGTTAAAAATATGACCGAAACATTTGAGTTTTCTGGCTTTAATTTTGATTTAAAATCCAATAATGTCATTATTGCAAACGGATATACAAATACTAATGAGCAAGCGAGTGTTTATTTAAAAGCTTTACATAAATCTGGTGAAAATTCAAGATCTATTGCCAAAATAGCTCCAAAAAGAACGGCAATGTATCTTAGTTTTGCATTTGAAAATTTTAAACAATTTTACACTAATTTTGAAGCTATTCAAAAAGAGAACCCTAAACAATTTAAAACATATAAAGATAATTTAGATAAGATTGAAAATTATTTGGAAATTGATATAAAAAAACACTTTGTATCTTGGATTGGTAGTGAAATTGCTTTAGTGCAAATGCAATCAGGTAATATAGCGAGTGAAAATGAATTAGCTTTAATTTTTAAAACAACCAGTAGGAGTGAAGCCAAAAAAAACTTAGACTTTATACTTGAAAGGATTAAAAAAACAACACCAGTTAAGTTTGAAGGTGTAAAATATAAAAATCACAAAATACAATACATGTCAATCAAAGGTTTTTTCAAATTACTTCTTGGCGATACTTTTAATAAATTAGACAAGCCTTATTTTACTATGATTGATGATTATATTGTGTTTTCAAATCATCCAAATACCTTGAAAAATATTATTGATGATTATTTAGGTAAAGAGACTTTGGAGAAATCAGAAGATTTTCAAAATTTCAATAAACAATTTGAAAAAAAGTCTAATGTTTTCGCCTATATAAATACACCAATCCTGTATAAAAATATTTACGCTTTAGCGGATAATAAAACAAAGAAACAATTACGTAAAAATAAAGACTTTATTATTTGCTTTCCTGAAATTGGATTTCAACTAAAACCATATATTAGTATGTTTGATAGTAAGCTTATTGTAAGTTATCAAGATCCTGATGTTGTTAAAAATAAAGAGCAATTTAAAGATAGAATAACAGGTCCAAGACTAAATGATTTATCTAATATAAAGAGCAAAAAAAACATTTTAGAAATTGAAAAAGCAGATTTATTTAAAGTGCCAGCAATAAACCCCAAAAATTTAAACGATGATGAGTTTGTTCTTCGTTTTAAAGACAATTCTATACGATTGGAAGTTTCGCTTAAAGATGGCTTCCCTAACGGAAGATATAAAGAATATCATCAAAATGGAGAATTGAAATTAAAAGGAAGGTTTAAGAATGGAAAACAATATAAAACATGGAAAGCCTACGACTCTAATGGGAATTTATTAGATAAAAAGAAGTTTTGATTACACCAATCCCATTTCAAAATGCGATAAATAAATTTGAAGTTTATTTATCTTGGCAACGTAATTAAATATTTTTTTCTGCTAGCGTTATTTAAAACATTTTCTCTAAGCCAAGGATTTAAAGCTTTTAGCTCCTTATAATTAATACCGTAATGTTTGGCAAAATTAGCTACATTTGTAATAACAGTATCAACTTCAACTTTATAAGTATCTTTATGATGATATAAATCAGCTGAATTATAAACAAATCCATATTTTTTAGGATTGTCAAGTATTTCCTTAACAGCAATAATTCTAAAAACATATCGAGAGGTTTCTTCTCCAAGTAATAAGTCATAATAATTAGTTACTTTTTGCTTTTTTAATTGCCTAAGAATACCCGAACGACCACTATTATACGATGCTGCTGCCATTGTCCAATTTCCAAATTTATCATGCGCCTTTAATAAATACTTACAGGCAACCTTAGTCGCTTTTTCTAAATGATAGCGTTCATCAATATTTTTATTAATTTCCAATCCCATTTCTCTACCCGTAGTTTTCATAATCTGCCAAAACCCTTTTGCTCCTGCAGGCGAAGTAGCATTCATTAAACCACTTTCAATAAGTGCTAAATATTTAAAATCATTTGGCACACCATTTTCTGCAAGTATTTTTTCTATAATAGGAAAATATTTATTGGCTCTTTTTGCATACAATAAGGTATTTGACTGCCAATAGGTATTTACTAGAAGCTCTCTATCCATACGTTCAAAAACATCTTGAATTTCTAAAGGCACTTTTTCTCCTGCAAACTCTAAATAAGCAGGCATTTTAACAGCTTTTATTTCATAATTTCCACTAACACTTTTGTTGTTTTTTACTTCAGTTATTGTCGTGTTTGTTTCTTTACTATTTGCTGTTTGCTGTGTTGCTTTAATGAAAAAGCCAGCGAGGATAATTATACTTAGTAAAATAATTATTTTATAGGATGTATTCATAGTTTTTTTTATATTAAAAGGGTGAATTGAATGTTTTAAATTCTATGCCATTCTTATCTTTTTCGGATAATATTACGTCTTTAATTTTCCAATTAATTGCTAAATCTTTATCAAAACAATGAATGCATTCTTCTGTTTCGGGATAATAATAATCGGAACATTTATAGCTAAAAATAGTGTTCTTTTTTAACGTAAGAAAACCATGAGCAAAGCCTTTAGGTATAAATAATTGTTTTTTGTTTTTAGCTGATAATTTAATAGCAAAATGCTTGCCATAAGTTGGTTGGTCTTTACGAAGATCAACAACAACATCTAAAATTGCACCTTGAATAACACGCACTAATTTTGCTTGGCTATGTGGTGGTTTTTGAAAATGCAAACCTCTAATAACGTGTTTGGTAGACATTGATTCATTATCTTGAACAAACTCATCTTCTACAAAAGTACTTAATTGTTTTTTATTATACGATTCTAAAAAATAACCACGATTATCAGCAAAAATATTTGGTGATAATACGAGCAAATCCTTTATAAATGTCTTTTTTATATTCATTTAATTAACCTTTTTTAAAATATCGATTAAAATGGCATTTATTTTTTTAGCTTTATTAAGTATCATAATATGTGTTCCTCCAGGTACAATAATACAATTTTTTATACTTTTTATTGGAAAAATACCATCTTTATCACCATGTACATGAA
>CAYOFS010000182.1:0-3680 GCA_964403095.1 uncultured Flavobacteriaceae bacterium
AAAATTACATAATTAAATCAAATACCATAATAAATAAAATCAATGTTTATAAAAATAGTTTGGCAGAAATATTGTTATATTTGTAATATTAAAACCATTTAAAAATAAACATAATGACATTAGAAATAACAGACACTAATTTTGAGGAATTAGTTTTAAAAGCAGATAAACCAGTATTAGTAGATTTTTGGGCAGCATGGTGCGGACCATGTAGAATGCTAGCTCCAATAGTTAAAGAATTAGCCGAAGAATTTGACGGTAAAGCTTTTGTTGGTAAATTAGATATTGATTCTAATCAAGATTTTGCAGCAAAGTATGGTGTTAGAAATATTCCAACCGTATTGTTTTTTAAAAACGGTGAAGTTGTTGAAAAACAAGTTGGTGTTGCACCAAAAAACACGTATGCAGAAAAATTAAATGCCTTAGTTTAATCATATTTTACTTAATAACTTTAAAAGACCTGATTTTTTCAGGTCTTTTTTTATTATATTTGACTTATAATTCGTTTTTATGAAACTAGAACAGGTAAAAAAAATATCAGGAATAAAAAATCTAGAACTACTTGCTAAACAAGTTGTAGAGGGATTTATTACAGGTATGCATAAAAGTCCTTTTCATGGTTTTTCTGTAGAGTTTGCAGAGCATAGATTATATAATAAAGGGGAAAGTACTAAACATATTGATTGGAAACTATATGCTAAAACGGATAAGCTTTTTATAAAACGATATCAAGAAGAAACAAACCTTAGAGCACACATTATTATTGATAACTCTGCTTCAATGCATTATCCTAAAATAGAAAAATTAGCTTTTAATAATCTTAATAAAATAGGTTTTTCAACTATTGCGGCAGCATCATTAATTGAAATATTAAAAAAACAACGGGATGCTTTTGGTTTAAGTATTTACAGTGATAAAAGTGATTACTATGCGCCTTCTAAAGGTAGCGAACGCCATCAAAGAATGCTCTTAGATAATTTAGAAAAATCCACAAGTAATTCACAAAAAAGAACAACAGACACGTATAAGGTTTTACACGAAATAGCAGAAAAAATTCATCGCAGATCTTTAATTTTTTTATTTACCGATATGTTTCAAGTAGATAAAGATGAGGAAGAATTATTTCAAGCATTAAGACATCTTAAATATAATAAACATGAACTTGTTTTATTCCATACTTACGATAAAAAATATGAAATGGAGTTTGATTTTGATAATAAACCTAAAAAATTTATTGATGTAGAAACTGGTGATACTATTAATTTATATGCCGAACAAGCACAAGAAAACTATCAAAAATCTGTTCAAGAATATTTTAGTAAATTAAAAATGAAATGTTTACAATATCAAATAGATTATGTACCAGTAGATATTAATAAAGGCTTTGAGCAAATATTAATTTCTTATCTGATAAGTAGAAAACGGTTTTTGTAAAAAATTAAAAAAAATCTTTGCCAATATAAAAATCCAATGTATATTTGCAACCGCTAAAAGCAACGGTTTGGTAGTTCAGCTGGTTAGAATGCCTGCCTGTCACGCAGGAGGTCGCGGGTTCGAGTCCCGTCCAGACCGCAAAAACCCTCATAATTTTTTGATTATGAGGGTTTTGTAGTTTTAGATATTAAAATTTTATCTTAAAATATGCTGTAAATTTTAATAAATGTTTTATTTTTGATTGAATAATTAAGATGTTTACTTCTTTTTTTATCAAAAAAATTAGTCAACTATTAAAAACAAATAAATGATTAAAGATATTGTACAGAGTATTCAAACATATTTTAAAGCCATAAAGCTTGTTAATAAGATAAATTTATGGAAATACTTCTTAATACCCATAGTTTTAGGTTTGATTTTAGGTTTGATTTTTATCTCAACTGCTATTTCACTATCTAATAATTTTGGAACTTATTTATCAGATTTTTGGCCTTTTGAATTTGGTAAAGGTATTGTAACAAGTATGAGTTCTTGGATTGCGGGATTTTTGATTATTATTTTAAGTATTATCCTTTACAAACATACTTTAATGGCATTAGCGGCTCCTTTTATGACGCCAATATCAGAAAGAGTAGAGGCACATTTAACAGGAAAGCAAGTATTAGATCAACCTAAAACAAGTTTTACTGCACAATTAATCCGTTCCATACGTTTAAATTTACGGAATTTATTAAAAGAATTAGCTATAACATTGCCATTAATGTTATTAAGTTTAATCCCTGTAATAGGTTTAATAGGCGTGTTCTTTGTTTTTTATTATCAATCTTTTTATACTGGTTTTGGGAATATGGACTATACTTTAGAGCGTCATTTAAACTATAAAGAAAGTAAAGCGTTTGTTAAAAAAAATAAAGGCATTGCTATTGGAAATGGTGCTGTTTTTACCGCAATGTTACTTATACCATTTGTAGGTATTATGTTAACACTACCCATTTCTACTGTAGCGGCTACAATAGATACTGTTGATAGGTTAAATGTTGAATAAATGTTTATTATTGTATTAATAATTATAGTATTAGGGTACATTATATTAATTAATAGCTTAATTAATGGCTTTTATAAAGTGCCTGTTTTTAAACCGATTAATTCAACTATTAAACAGGATTTCACTGTAATTATTCCTTTTCGTAATGAGTCTAAAAATATATTAGCTTTAGCTGAAAGTTTGGAGCAATTAAACTATTCGCAAAACAACTATGAAATTATTTTTATTAATGATGATTCTACAGATAATTCGGTTTCTTTATTAACTGAATTTATTATCAATAATAAACATTGGAAATTAATTGACAATATTAGAAAGTCAAATTCTCCTAAAAAAGACGCTATTGAGCTTGCTATTAAACAATCATTATTTAACTGGATTATTACAACAGATGCAGATTGTATTGTGCCTGAAAACTGGTTAAATATTTATAATGACTATGTATATGGTAATAAGGGTATTGTGATGATAGCTGCTCCTGTTACGTACAAAATAAACAACTCTTTTTTACATCAATTTCAATTAATGGATTTTCTGAGTTTAATAGGAACTACTATTGGTAGTTTTGGTTTGAAAAAAGCATTTATGTGTAATGGAGCAAATTTATGTTACAACAAACAAGCATTTATTAATGTGGATGGTTTTGTTGGAAATAATACTATTGCAAGTGGTGATGATGTGTTTATTTTAGAGAAATTTAAAGATAGATATCCTAATCAGGTAACGTATTTAAAATCGTTTGATTCTTTGGTTTATACTTTTCCTGAAGACAATGTAAAATCATTAATCAAACAACGTATTCGCTGGGCTTCAAAAACATCTAAAACTAAAAGTGTCTTTGGTAAACTGATAGGTGTAATTGTGTTTTTGATGAATTTAATTATCATTTGGTCTATCTTTTATGGATTGTGGACTCCAAAATATAGTGTTTTTTCTATTACAATTTTACTTTTAAAATTAGTAACCGATTATATTTTACTTGAAAAAACATACACATTAGTAGGTGAAAAAATGAACTTAAAAAACTATATTTTAAATAGTTTAATTTATCCGTTTTTTGTGGTTTTTGTGGTAGTGAAATCTCTATTTGTAAAAGTATATTGGAAGGAATGATTTTTACATGTTATGTTTTTATTTTAGTTATATCAATTCTATTTCAAAATGCGCTAAATAAATTTGAAATATTTTTATGTTTTACAAT
>CAYOFS010000183.1:0-3647 GCA_964403095.1 uncultured Flavobacteriaceae bacterium
TGTTGTTGATGTACTAATATCACTTATTGAAAATGTTTTAAATGTTTCGGTATTAAATAAGTTTTTTCCTGATAAGGATAAATTCACTTTATTCTTTTTTAATTTATACCTTAATTCAATATCAGAAAAATAATAGACGTTTTTTACGTTATTAATATTATCAAAATAATAACGTTCATTTTCTAATTCAATATCAAATTTATCTGATAAATCAAATGATAAGTTCAGAAAACTAACATTGTTTGTAAATGAATTATTTATTGTAGATGTTTCTATTTGATTAGTTCTCCATTTACTACCAAAATGATAATTAAACATACCCTGAAAACCCGAACGTAACCCAAAACCAATACCATAATTTGCAGATTTAATTTTACTAAAATTTGAATTATTAACTTGATTTTCATAATCAGATTTCGTATAGCTTATATCTAATTTTAAATTGGAAGATATTGCTTTAAAATATCTATTAATATCTAAAAAAAGGGTAAACACATTTCTATTTTTGATCAAAATCCTTTCGGATTGTACATGGTTTTGTGTGATAATAGCATTACTAGAAAAATAATCAAAATAATTATTATAAACCACAGATGTGTTAGCAAAGAATTTATCGCTCCAATTACCAAGTTGATAATTAAAACTAATGTTTGATGCTTTTAATTGATTAAATGAGTTTGTACCTTTATTAAAATTTCTGAAACTTGTTAAAATATAATTATCATATATATCAATTATTCTAGCATTTGTAGTGTTAAAGGCATAAGATAAAAACAATTTATTTTTATCGTTAATCTCCCAATCCAAATTTAATTTAGGGTTAATATAAAAAGGGGCTTGTTTTTTAATCTCAATTTGATTTGTTTGATTAAATAATTGATGAAATTCTAAATTACCTGTTATACCAAAATTATTTATTTTTAAACGGTATTTTGTATTGAAATACAAATCGTTTGTTGTATAAGTCAGATTGTTTTGACAGTCTGTTGGTTTGTTTAAAATGGTGTTGTTCTCTTTTAAAATAAAAGAGGACAACAATTTGTCTTTTCTATATTGATTACCAAATTTCAATTCTAATAAGTTGCCATTTTCTTTTCTATCTAATAAATGTGCTTCAAAACCAGTAAATTGCATTTCATTTTTGCTTAATTGTGTTACATTGTTTGTGTTTGAGAAACTTGGAAACAAATCCGTATAAAAAAACTGATTAATAGCATAATTTTGAGGTGTTTCTTCATCAATATATCTTCCTGTTACTAAAAACACTTTATTTTTTTTAAATTTATTAGTATAAACTATTTTATTGTCAAAAAATGTGTTGTTATTTTTTAAGATTTCAATTGTATTTTGATTATTAAATAATAAATTAGAAGAATTGTTTTCTTCTTGGTTGTTATACTTTGTGATAAACTTCAATGTTTTTGTTTTTGAAATGTCATAAAATAAATCTATTTTTCCAAAGCCAATAAACTTTTTCTTTCGTAAAATAAAATCTTCCGTATTTGTAAAATCCGTTATGTTTGTTGTAAAAGACTGTGTACTGTTTCTAAAAAAATCATTTTCGTCCCAATTAAAAAATCCAAGTGTTTTTAATTTTACTTTTTTCGATAATGTGAAAATAGCGTTTAATGATGCTAATTCTGTATTATTAAAATTAGTTCTATTTTCTTTAAAATTTGGTGTAAAGGTATCTAAATTTAATAAAGAATAAACACTTTGATTGTCGCCAATACTTGCTGGTTCACCATTTCTAAAAGGTTTTATTAAATGTTGTATATCGCCAGTTGCATCGTAACCAATATTGTTGAAATTGGTAAGAAATATATATTTGTTTTTTTTACCAAAATTCATTAAGTAACTTTTTAAACTATATCTGTTGTTAAAAGTTATATCGTAACCTAACGCAAAATTACCAAACCATTTTCTTTTTGCATTCTTTTTTAAGACAAGGTTTAAAGCGACTTTGTCGCTTTCTTCAACATTTTTTAATAATTTATTATTAGAGTATTTTTGTAAAAGTTCAATCTTATCAATTTGGTCTGGTGGCATATTTTTAGATAAAATTTTGTAACCTCTATCAAAAAAATCATCGCCATCTATCATTAATTTTTCAATTTCTTGATTGCCTATTTTTATAGTTCCTTCGCTATTTACAGTAATCCCAGGGATTTTTTTTAGCAAGTCTTCAACTACTGTTTCATTGCCTTGCAGAAATCTATTTACTTTAAAGGTTATGGTGTCTTTTTTTATAGTAATGGGTTTATCTGTTGTAATGATGACTTCGTCTAAAGAATAAGGCACTTCTTTTAAGACTATATTTTTTGTAATTTCTGTATTGCCTTTAAGATTTATTATTAAAATTTTACTTTCAAAACCTAAAGATGAAAATTTTAATTTAAATTTTCCTTTTTTAGATGTTTTAAGATTATATAAACCTTTTTCAGATGAATAGGTGTAAGCAATAATATTTAGACTATCTTGTAGAGCTATACTAACAAAAGGTAAAGGTTGATTAGTTTCTGAACTAATCAAACCTTTAATATTTGTTTGAGAAAAAGATTGGAATGAAGTTAAAATAAAAAGAAATAATAATTTATTTTTCATTACGAAACTTTTCAATTTCTTCTTTGCAATCTTCACAATTTTCATCTAACTTTAAATTTTTATAACCCTTAGGCATTCTTGCAGATAGTTTTGCAAAGTCTTCTTTGAGTAGTTTTAATTTTTCGTTATTATATTCTTTAATACTCATTGCCTTTTCAAAACTATCTTCATCGATGTTAATTGTACATTTTTTATCTTTTTTAATTACGATATTAGTTGCAATTAGATGAAAAACATTATCATTATCATATACTTCTAAAATTAAACCTGACAATCCTTGAAATTTCCAAGGACCAAAAGGCACTGGTATTTCATTTGTAAACCAAGCAGTGTAATTTCGACCTCTAAAGGTAATAGTTGCTTTTTGACAATTAAAATTACCTATTAATTTTGTTTTGTTGTGTAATTTCCAGTTCCAATCAAACCTATCTTCTTTAACTAAAAGAGGTTTGTTAAAATAAATTTCTCTAAAAAACATATCTTCTTTAGTGTTGTAAAAAAAATCTGAAGTAAGGTTTTTTCGTTCTATGTCTCTATATACTGTTCTTCCTTCATTACTATCATTCTGCTTTATCTTTTCATTAGATCTATTAATCTTAATTTCAGAAGAATATGATATTTCAGTATTGAATTTTGTTACAAAAAATCTTTCAAAATATCGTGAAAAATTCGTTGCTTGCTTATATTCTACTTCTCCACATAGCTCTATATTTTGACTATTTATTTGTATAAATACAAAAAATAATATAATTATAAATATTATTTGCTTTACTCTCATTACTTAAATGTGTTTTAAATTAAGGCATTACCTATTAAGTAATGCCCTAACAAGTTAGTATTATCTTTTTGCAATTACATTATTACAACTTCATCAAGACATTCACCATAAGTCCAAGGAGTACAACCTTGAAGAACACCATTTATATACGTGCAAGTTCTCCAGCTACAAGGATAATCAGCAATATTACTTGTATTAAATGAGGTATATTCAACTTCAATCTCTATTGTAAAATTAACATTTGCTCTTTCTACGGAGTTAGTCG
>CAYOFS010000184.1:0-3617 GCA_964403095.1 uncultured Flavobacteriaceae bacterium
AAAAATCATAACACGTATAGTACCACTGCTTTAAAACGTGTGTTTTATGATAAAAAGGTTAGTGCCATTTTAAATTATGATTCACCTGCTAGTAATGAAAACACCGATGCTTTATTTATAGAAAACAGAAAAAGAATGTCTATTTCTGGTGTGCAAAAAAAATTTTCCGTTTTATTAGAAAAAAATAAATTACGTTTAATACAAGAAAACGAGCAAGGACAGTACATTTTAAAGCCAATACCAAACGTTGGAAAAAAGGCAAATCAAATGCCAGCCAACGAACATGTAACCATGCAAATAGCAAGACAAGTTTTTAATATTGAAACTGCTGAAAATGCACTTATATTTTTTAAAAATGGAGATCCAGCGTATATTACAAAGCGTTTTGATATTAAAGAAGATGGTAGTAAATGGGCACAAGAAGATTTTGCTTCCTTAGCAGAAAGAACACCTCAAACCCATGGTGAAGATTATAAATATGTAGGTAATTATTTAGAGATTTTTACACTATTAAAAAAATACGCACCTGCATATACTATTGAATCTATTAAATTGTTTAAACTAATTCTTTTTAATTATTTGTTTTCAAATGGAGATGCTCATTTTAAAAATTTCTCCTTAATAGAAACGCCTTTAGGTGATTTTAAATTAAGTCCTGCTTATGACTTATTAAATAGCAGAATACATATAGAAGATAAGGGTTTTGCATTAGAAGATGGTTTGCTTCCACCTAATTTACCAAAAGGAAAAATTACGATACAATTCTATAGTTTAGGAGAACTTGCTGGTATTTCAAAAAAACAAGTAGAAAAAGTCTTTAAAGATATAACATCAAAAAAAGAGCAGGTTTTAGCACTTATAGATGCATCTTTTTTAGATAAAAAAACGAAACGAAATTACACAAAAGATTATCAAACTAGACTTAAAAAATTATTGCGATCCTAAATAAGGTTTTGTAATGGTGTTAAATTAAGACATAACCTATAGATATAATGAAGTAAATTTAAGTTTAATTATTTTGTGTTGATGTATAAATGGTGTATATTCGCATCATACTAAAAATATTAAAAATGGCAAGGCAAAGTATTACATTTACAGAAAAAAACAATAATTGGCTTAAAGCACAAGTAGATGCTGATGAATACACTAGTAAAAGTGAGTTAATTAATAGTTTAATTAGACAAGCAAGAGGACAAGAAGTCAAAATTGACTGGATACGTACTAAATTGATAAAAGCAGAAGAAAGCGGTTATACAGTTAGAAACAAAGAAGAAATACTTGCTCGTTCAAAACAAATGCTTAATAAAAAAAATGAATTTTAAGTTAACTAAAGAAGCAGAATTTGACTTAATTAAAATACATCATTTTGGTATTTACAGGTTTGGTGAAACACAAGCAGATAGATATTATTATTCATTCTTTGAACAATTTGATGCTATTTGTAAAACACCTTATACGTTTCCAAAAGTTGATCATATAAGAACAGGTTATAGAAGATGTGTTTGCGGTGTAGATAGTATCTATTTTCGAATATTAGATGATATAATTGAGATAACTGCAATTATTGGCAGGCAAGAATTACAAATAGGTTTTAATAGTAAACAAACGGTAGTTTTACAACCATTTCAATTTCAAAGAAAACATTACACTACCAAAAGAAAACAAAGTAGTACACCATATTTACACTTCACTATGGCACAACAACTGTATTTAAAACAAAAATAACTTTCTGTATTGGAAAGTAAACTCACATTTCAGGTTCCCAAAAAATCTCTTTAAAATTCATAATTTTATTATTCTCAATAATAACACCTTCACTTTCTAAAAGTTGTTGCATTAAATTAGTGCCATTAAAATGGAATTTACCTGTAAGTAATCCTTTACTATTTACAACTCTGTGCGCAGGAATTGTTTGATCTCCATTGGTTTTGTTCATTGCCCAACCAACCATTCTAGCAGATTTTGCAGCGCCTAAAAATTTAGCAATAGCGCCATAAGAAGTTACTTTCCCCGAAGGTATTTTTCGAGCAACAATATGTACCTTTTCAAAGAAATTTAAATTGTCATCAATAACCATATTAATGAATTTTGTTTACAAGATTTATCTATAATTTGGATAGAAATTATTTTGACTAAAAATTTATTTTATACTATTACTTACTTATTATCCAAAATTCAAGTATAATTTAATTCAGTTTCAAACGTTGACCAATTGCAATTCGATTAGAATCTAAATCATTCAATTTTTTTAAAGCATGGACAGTTAAACCGTAGCGTTTTGAAATATTATATAAGGTATCTTCTTTTTTAACAATATAAAATGAAGCTGATGAAAAATTTGATGAAGGCTTGCTAAAACTAACTATTTTTAAAGATTGATCAATTCCTAAACGATAATCTTCATTTATATTATTCATTTTACATAATTCATCTACAGTTAAATTGTACAAACGTGATATAGAATATAAATTTTCTCCTTTCTTAACTATATGAACTCCTGACTTTACCATTTCATTTGGTGAAGCTACAGTAGGGATAGTGCGAGTAGTTGAACCATCATCTTTTACAAAGACCTCTTTGCCATCAATAATTATGGTGTATCCGTTTTGTGAAAAAGTGGTTAAAGTAATTAATAGTACGCTTAATAGTAGTATTTTTTTCATAGTATTAGTTTTATTATTTATGTTAGAAAGTTATGATTAAAATTTTAGAATTCCTAAAGTTGCTGTTTCTCCTTTTTTTAAATTCCATGCTTTATGTGCAATGATATTTCCATTATCATCATAGGCAATAAATTCGGCTGTATTTGGACCAACATACCCCTGATTAATTGCTTGAATATCTATTCTGTTATATCCTTTTTTTTCTAGTTTAATATGTAGTGTGTAAAATAAGCCACTCAAGTGGACATTAGCATCAATTTCTTTTTCGTTTAAGAATACGCGAACTCTATCGCCATCTACTAAACCAAAATCCTTATATTCAATACGTACAAATTCGGTATTACTTTCTATTGTTCCTAAATTCTGAGCTGTTTTAAAACTCGCATCAGTCGTATTTTTACCATCAAAATGCTTTACAACCATAACATCATTTTCTAAAGGTTTTGGTCCAAGCATAAAGCTTCTAGGAGCTTTGTTAGGGTTTAAATATTTATTCAAATCAAAATTATATGAAATGTTTAAAGGTTTTTTTTTCTTTGTGAATAAATAGGATATATCATTACTGGTCGTAGTATTATCGTCAATTTCAAGATGTTTTTCAATTAATTTCGCATTAATTTTAAACCCTTTTTGATATTCTAAAGATTGATTTTTGATAATAGTATCATGTTGTGCTGTTGCAAATAGCACACTAAACACTAAGCCAATAAAAATGTAATACTTGGTCATTTTTTATTTTAAAACTAATCTATAAATAGCAATATTAATGCCAATAATTATTTCAACAAAAATAGTTAAATTTTAAAACTGAAATGTTAAAATAATACAAAATAAATCAACGAGTAAGAGCAGACGCATTAAAAAGAGTAATAGGGTTACCCATTTAAATCTCATTAATATTTTAGTATTCATAAAAAATGTTATACTTTTATAAAAACGAAACAAATGAAAATA